>JAGQQT010000179.1 GCA_020426065.1 Planctomycetaceae bacterium
TTCCGGCAAGGATGTTTTCCCAGGCTCTATGGAGAGACTCGTGAATGACTTATCAAACCAATCTCCGCTGCGAATAGTCGGCGGATTGACATTGATTCTTGCGCTGACAGCCATGGTGCTGTTTTTCAGCGGGACATCGGAATTCTGGGCTCTGCGTTCCCTGGTAGCTTCCGCTGCCTGCAGCCTGTTTCTGGGGCTGTATGCGATTTCAACGGCACCGGCACGCTCGATCGTTGCTCCAGCCATTACCGAACAGCTTGAATGTGCCGCTCATCTGGATTCCGGTTTCCAGCGTATGCTCAATCCGGTCCTGCTGCACGATCAGCTTTCTCAAGGCTGGAACCGGATTGTCGATGAACTTCGAGGTTCGACTGCGCTGGCAGAACTGGAAGAGCGAATTGATGAAAAGCTTCATCAGAGTTCCCATGGGCGTCAGGAACTGATTCTCAACTCCCTGTCAGATGGAATCGCGGTGACGAGTCTCACCGGTGAAGTCCTGCTGACCAATTCCGCCTGGAACTCCATTTTCGGAATTGACGGAACAGCCAATTCTCCACGCCAGATTGAGCAGTTTCTTCCCGATAACCTGCCGGAAGAAGTTCTGGAAACACTGCAGCGCAGTGCTCCGGCCAGCTTCGAGACGTCACATCAGACCTCAGCAGGTATGTTGACGTTCCTCTGGACTCGTCGCCCGGAAATTAATGAAAAAGGGGAATCGATCGGGCAGATCTGGACCACGCGCGATATCAGCCAGCAGAAGATGGCAGAAAAAACACGGGACGATTTTGTCTCAATGGCCACACACGAACTGCGCACTCCCCTGGCCAACATCAACGCCTATGCAGAGACGCTCTCGATGGCTGATGACATCGATCTGGAGCAGCAGAAAAAGTTTTACAACATCATCCAGAGCGAAGCCACCCGGCTGTCCCGTTTCATTGACGATCTCCTCAACGTGAGCCGGATGGAATCCGGTTCGATGAGTATCGAGCGGAGAGAAACAGACCTGACCCGGCTGTTGAATGATGTCTGTGAAAAGGTCCGTCCTGAAATGGACAAGAAAGAACTGACCTTCAAGGTCACCCTCCCAGCCAAGCTGCCGACAATACGCATCGACAAGGATGCGATCGCCGCCGCGCTGGTCAACCTGCTGGGAAATGCAGCCAAGTACACTCCGGAATCCGGAAATGTGGAATTCCGCGTCACGACCGACGCCAGCACCATTCACTTCCAGGTGCAGGACAACGGGATTGGAATTGCCGCAGCGGATATTCCCCGGCTGTTTGAAAAATTCTATCGCGCCCAGGACGAGCGGATCCGCGATATCAACGGCAGCGGACTGGGACTGGCATTCACCAACGATGTTGCCCGACTGCATCAGGGACGCATTGAAATCACAAGTGAACTGGATCGTGGCTCGATGTTTGATCTGATCCTGCCTCTCAACAAAGGAGAGCGGGCATGATCGAACATACCAGACACGGTGCAGTGGATGTCATTTCCATTCAGGACTCTCTCACACATACGAATGCCGATCAGGCTCAAAAGGAAATTCTCAGCCACATTTCGCCGGGACAACCGCGGGTTGTGGTCGAACTGTCCGAAATGACCTTCTGTGACTCCAGTGGACTGGAAACCATTCTGGATTTGCGTGACCACTGCGTGAAGCGGGGCGGACTCTTCAAGCTCGCCGCTGCGAACAACCTGTGCACGGATATCCTGCAGGTCACTGGTCTGCTGGATTCGATGGAACTGTATAACGATCCGGTCTCGGCTGCGGGGAGCTTTGCAACATGACTTCCCTGGTCGACTCACCTCTGGCATCGTGCGTCAAGCAGCTTCCTACCGGGAAGTTGCAGCCTCCCCGTGCGCGCCTGGGTGAACGCCTCATCAAAGCAGGTATGGTGACCCAGACCGAGCTGGAATCGGCCTTACGGCAGCAGACAATCAAGGATCAGCGCGTCGGTGAAACCCTGATTGAACTCGGGTTCATTGATGAAGAACAGCTGTTGCCATTTCTGGCCCAGCAGTTGAAAGTCCCACACGCCGTTTTGCGGGAAGGGATGATCGACCCGCGCGTAGTGCGTCTGATTCCCCGCAAGAAAGCCGAAGAATTTCAGGCGCTGGCCATGTTCCGCGTCCGGAATGAACTCACGGTCGCCATGCATCAGCCACAAAACCTGGATCAGCTCGATGAAATTGAGCGGATCACCGGGTGTCGGGTCCGTCCGGTCCTGGCAATGCGTTCCGCAATCGAACAACTCATGTCCCGTTGCTACGACGAGGGCTTTGAAATTGATTCGGTGACGGCAGACATGGACCGGGAAGCAATTTCCGTCCAGGATGATGCCATTCATGTCGAGCTGCAGGAAGTCGATTCCATCGCCGATGGCAGCCCGATCATCAATCTTGTGAACTACATGATCCTGCAGGCAGCCCGGCAGGGAGCCAGCGATATTCACATTGAACCAGGCACCTCACAATCAACGGTCCGGTTTCGTGTCGATGGAATGTTGCGGGAAGTCTTACGCCCCCGGCTCGAATTCCACCCGGCTATCGTTTCCCGTATCAAGGTGATGGCCAAGATGGACATCGCCGAACACCGGTTGCCTCAGGACGGACGCATCCACGTTGTGGTCGACCGCCGGGATATCGACCTCCGCTGTTCTACTCTCCCCACAATTCTGGGTGAGAAAGTGGTACTGCGTGTGCTCGACCGGTCCAGTATTACATTCAATCTGAATGACCTGGGAATTCCGGATGACCAGCTGACGATCATGAAGTCCATTCTTTCCAAACCTTACGGTCTGGCCCTGGTGACCGGACCGACCGGGAGCGGAAAAACGACAACTCTGTATTCTGCCATTGAACTGATCAAGAACGTTCAGCGGAATATTGTGACCGTGGAAGATCCGGTCGAATACCAGTTGCCGCTCATCAACCAGGTCCACGCCAACGCGGGGACGAGCCTGAGTTTTGCCAAGGTTCTTCGCTCGATTCTGCGTCAAGACCCCGATGTCATCATGATCGGGGAAATTCGTGATGCTGAAACAGCGGAAGTGGCCATCCAGGCTGCATTAACCGGTCACCTGGTTCTGTCCACGCTGCATACAAACGATAGCGTTTCGGCCATTACCCGTCTGAGCGATATGGGAATTGCCAGCTATAAAACGGCGGCCGCCTTTGTGGGCTGTATTGCCCAGCGACTGGTCCGTCGAATCTGTCCACACTGCCGCACGACCTATTACCCCTCCGCCGATTTCCTCAGAACTCTGCATTACAAAGGGGATCTGAACCGGCAGTTCGAGCGGGGTGAAGGATGCCACGAATGCTTCGATTCCGGCTACAAGGGCCGAATCGGGATCTATGACATTCTCCCTTCGAACCAGGAATTGCGGGAAATGATTGGTCGGGAGGCGAACGTGGATCAACTGCGAGATTGGCACCTGAAACATGGTGGTTCCACGCTGCTGGAACAGGGAATCAAACTGGCTGAACGGGGAGAGACTTCTCTGGAAGAAGTGATGCGCGTTGCATTTGTCGAATAGGAATGAATCATGATCGCCTATCAGTATCAGGCGACAACTCGAAATGGAGAAAAGAAAGTCGGCCTGCTCGAAGCCGATTCGGAAATCATTGCGCGCCAACGCCTGCGAGATCAGGGCCTGTTCCCGCTGGCGATCACTCCCCAGAAAACCTCCCGGCTCTCGATGCCGGGACAGCGAGTTTCCAAAAAAGATCTGATGATGGTCACCACCCAGCTGTCGATCATGCATCGGTCCGGGCTGGATCTGGCCGAGTCGCTGAAGAACGTGGCCAACCAGGTTCACAATCGGAAACTGGCTGATGCCATGAAACAGATTGTGAATGACATTGAGGACGGAAAATCCTTTTCCATTGCCCTGCAGAGACAGGCTCACATCTTTGGCGATGCCTACGTGGCTGGTATTGCCGCCGGCGAAGCTTCCGGCACACTGGGAAGGGTGCTCGAACGTCTGACTACCCTGCTCAGAAACGAAGTCCGTCTCGTGGGCACGATCAAGTCGATCGCCACCTATCCTCTCATTCTGATGTTTGTGGCGGGCGGGGTGCTCAATGCCCTGATCTTTTTTGTGCTGCCACAATTTGCCAAGGTGTTCCGGGATCTGGATCGGACTCCACCTGCCATTACCCAGATATTGCTTTCAACCGGTGAGTTCGTGCGAGGGAATATCCCTCTCGTGCTGGGAGGAGTGATCTCCGTTGTGCTGGGATTCATGTTTCTCATACGCACGCGCCAGTTTCGAGAACAACTGGACCGCCTCATGCTGACTCTGCCGGGAATCTCCAAGGCAACACAAACGCTGCTGGCTGGTCGAACCTTCCGACTGATCGGCACGATGGTCCAGAGCGGTGTCCC
Source organism: Planctomycetaceae bacterium (assembly GCA_020426065.1). GTDB lineage: Bacteria > Planctomycetota > Planctomycetia > Planctomycetales > Planctomycetaceae > Rubinisphaera. The sequence goes on from JAGQQT010000179.1 coordinate 4,400, forward strand.
CCTTTTGGATTCGGTCAAGCTGTGCCGAAGATCCATCCGGAACTCCTGTTATCAGAAGCTGTTTGACTCCATTGAAACTGAATTGACTAACGGACGAAAACTGTCCGTGGCTCTCTCGCAGTTCCGTTTCCTGCCTAGCGGCGCCTACGAAATGATCGCGACCAGCGAACGCAGTGGCGACCTGGGGGGCGTGATGGAACTGATCGGTGAATTCTACGAGGACGAAGGGGAACGACTCGTCCGCGATCTGAGTCGCATGTTTGAACCAGCCATCATCGTGGTGATGGGTGGTGTGGTTGCCATGGTAGTGATGTCGGTCATCCTGCCTCTGCTCGATATGTCTTCAACGTCTGCATACTAGGGAGAGATATCATGGCACATTGGAAACAGTTTTTCTCCGCAGCAGTGAAAGAGCCACCCCTCGAACACTGTGACGTTGCCGTGGAAATTTCACCACGTGGCCTTCTGTTCGCGCAGCCTGCAAAAACACCTTCGGGCAGCAGTGCCATCAACGGATGGCAGGTTCCGTTTGAAAAACCAACGACAGCGGAACAACTGGCTCAGCGGGTGTATGAACAGGAATTGAAACATTCTCTGCAAAAGGCCAAAGCACAGTTAAGCCAGATTGCAGGACAGGATCTGGTCTGCCTGATCCCGGAAGAATTGACCCGCACAATCCAAACGACTCTGCCCGACATGCCTGCTCCCGTCCTGCGCAATGCGGTGGCCCAGGAACTGGCCGATCTCATGGATCGTGATCCTTCACAGATCGCGTTTGATTTCTGGTCATCAAACACCGCGCAGGAAGAAGAACTGAATCAGATCCATGCGATTGCTGCCGACCAGAATTTCATTTCGGAACTGATTGCCCAGTTTCGTCAGGCAGGCCTGCGTTGCCGGAAAATTACCACACGCTCCCTTTCACTGCAGCAGCGGTATTCCACCCCGACTCCCGGTACGATCGGAATTGTCGACTGGGGAATGGATGCGGTCCGGATGTCAGTCCGAAATCCGGAAGGAAAGATCTATTCCAGAAGTTTCCGAAACTGCCTGCTGCAGGACATTCGTGACGATCTGGCGAAGGACTGGGAAGTCGCTCCAGACCAGGCTTTTCAGATCATGAATCGGCTGATCGACACAACTGAAGTAGACACCGTTGTCCGTGGCAGGCTCGATGCCAGCTTCCGGGAAGCCCTGCATCAGCGTTATGACCTTCTGGCGGACGAAATCCGTAAGACAATCAACTTTGCATCGCTCAAACTGCATGCCGGAGAATGGGATCAGATCCTGTTGACCGGTGCCGGATCAGTGCTGCCCCAGGTTCGCAGCATCCTGGATGAACAGCTGCCTTATCCGGTGGTCCTGTCTCATTGTTCGGTGAATCGGCAGAAACTCTTTCATGCAGAACTGGATGTTCTGGCGAGCGCAATGGAGGGCTCTGGACGATGAAATCCTTCCAGCAGTTTAACCTGGTGCCGGAATCAACCCGGCTCGAGTTTTCATTTCAGCAGCTGATTCGCAGCTGGGGTTCGGTATTCGGACTCACGCTGTTCGGCATCCTGCTGCTGATTTTCTGGCAGGCAATTGAACTGCAGGCATCCCGCGAATTTCTTGCTGAGCGCAGTCAGGATCACAATCCGATTCGGGAGCTGCTGACAAATATCTCCAGAACCGAAGCCTTGTCCCGTTCCCGCACCCAGGAACTGGACAAGATGGAAACACTCACTGCCGGACCGAAGCCCATTGAAATTCTGGGAGCGCTGGCCGCTGCCTGTCGGGGTGGAAAATCGCCGATCGTGATCAGCTCACTTTCGAGCCGTTCGGATCTGCCTAAAACTCCAATCCAGGCCGCATCCAATCCCAATCAGAAATTGCCTCCCCAGGAAATGGACACCATTCTCACCCTGCAGGCCATTATCTATGACGATGAAGATATCCCGCTCTTCCTCAATCACCTCAAACGGACCGGTCTGTTCACGGATGTGAATCTTCAGTCTGCTGCCAGGGAAGCGCAGGAGGATCGGAGCCAGCACCAGATTTCCATTCAGGCCAGAATTGTCACGGAGGTACAACCATGACGCTCCGCAATATTTCAGCCAATATGAATCACGCGGTCATCGCTTTGCACGCAGGCAGTTCCCTGTTGCTGGTGATCGGCGTCTATCTGTTACACAGCCTCGTTCTGAATCCCATGGAGCAGGCATCTCAACTGAATCGGGATCAGGCTCTGGCACTGACCGACATGAGTTCCCATTACGAAACGACAGAGCTCCGGTATCAAAAGCTGTGTCAGGAGCTGGAAACGGTCACTGAAAAACTGGAACAGATGAATGCCCGGCTGGACAGCAAAACTCCTTTTGCAACGGTGCTGTCTGCGCTGGGGAAACTGGAAGATGAGGCAGGAATCCAGATTCAGGATCTCCGCCCCGGCACAGTGGAACAGCGCGGAGAGTTTCAGGCCAACACCGTCCACCTGGGCCTGAAAGGGGAATTTGCCGCCGTCTGCAATTTTCTGGCAGGCCTGGACAACGTGGGGCGTTTGAATCGGGTTCGTTCCCTGCAGATCAACCCGGAAAGCAGAGACCAGGACACCTGCCGTGTCACTCTGATTCTCGAATTTTATTCCATGCGTCCGGATGTTATCGCCAACTCAAAGGGGAGCATGACTCATGCTCAAAATTAATACCGGCAAAAATCAGATTTCCAGCTCCAAGGTGCTGCTGATCGTTTTACTTTCAGGAGTGCTCTGGTATGTCTTTCCTCGTGGAGAAGGGGCCCCCACCAATTCTCTGGTTACGGAACTGGCTCAGAATGTCATCTCCCAGGCACTCTCACTTCCAGCAGAAAAATCTGCCGCTGGCAACATTGAAGAATGGGGACTCCAGCCCCTCCCGCTCGCAGAACTGGTAGACACCAATCCGTTCCGGCTCCCGAAATCACCCCAGCCGGAATTGCCTCCCGACAGCCCTGAAGCTGAGAGCACGGAACAGATAACCAGTTCCGAACCGGAGTTTGATCCCAGTCAGCTGAAGGTTTCGGCCATCATTGCAGATGGTCCCCGCAACATGGCGCTGATCGATTCCGTGCTGTATCGACAGGGAGATTATCTTCCGAACGGCATGCGGATTGACCTCATCACGCCCTCTTCCATCCGATTGAGCCCCGCTCCCTGATTCCACAGGAAAGCAGAACCATTCGTATTCAAGCATCCCGCCTCAGGTTTGTATGAGTTCGCAGGTCAGAGGGCTCCCTTCTTGCCACAGCAACTCAGAACCCCGTATAATTCCCTGATGAATCGCATCGTGCGGGTGGAGCACTGAATAGACCACTTCGAATGGGATGCGGAGGTTTGACTGACGGGAAAGCATCAGAATGAGTGGCGTGGAAGAG
>JAGQQT010000017.1 GCA_020426065.1 Planctomycetaceae bacterium
CAGCAGATTCACGGACATTTCCCGCAGTGTGTCCGCCACATCAGCCACCTGGAGGGCGTGGTCGTTGGTATCCTCGAAATAGGAACGGATATCCGGAGGCAGCAGTCCGGTTTTGTCGCGAATGAGTGTTGCCAGCATTTCTTTTTGAGGTTTGATGGCCCGCTGGAGTGCCACTGCTTCGTGCCGTGCTTCTGTAAGAAACGGCAGTAACGTGGGTGTGGGATGATTGAGTGCATACTGCTCAAGTACCTGCAACCGGTCCGCCGTATCCTCAAGTGCCGGGTAATAGGCATCAATCACGGTATCGATGATGGAATAGGCCAGGAAATCGGCATTCCCGGTCCGCAGCGGGCCCCGTCCATTTCGCAATCGATCCCGCAGCGGAGAAAAGACATCTCCCTTCTCTTCCTGAAAGGTGACCACCAGGTTGCGATAGCGATATACGCTCAACTGCTCACGATGGATCTTGCCGTTATCGGCCAGACGAACCATCTGTGTCACGATGAGCAGACGATCATTTACGCAACGGGCATGTGTTCGCTGCGGAACGTTGACAATATCTTCCAGCATCAGATCGGGGATTTTGGCCATTTGAGCGATGCGTTGAATCTCGGCCGGATTTCCCAAGCCCTGGACGTCAATCCAGGTGACATGATCATCGCTTTCCAGAAGCTCCTCGAGATTATCAGGATCGACATGATGCACATCCCTGCCATAGCAGATGAACTGCACGGTCGTATCTGCGGCATCCTCGGAGAATACAAGAACACCAGGACGTGCCCCGACCTGGGGACGACGAAACCTAAGCCGACGTTTGCCACTGATCAACTCACGCCCGATCTGGGAAAAAGTCTTCATGCCTCCCTCTCAGTGCTGGAGTCAACATTATCTGTTGACTGGGAACTGTTCCCCGGATTGACAACCCGTACATTGGTTGAAAGGTGCTCGACCATTCGCCCGTGCAATGTATCAACTGACATTCTCTTCTGAATCCAGTCGATCGACTTGTGCTGTTTTTCCAGTCGCCCCAGATGACAGATCGGATCCCCTGGTGCAATGCAGGGCAATGTAGTCATCCCTAAGATCACGGCATCGAAAGGAGCGGTGATCACATTGTTTTCCACTCCGGTAATGCTCGTATTGGTTGCAAGAGGATCCCCTTCACGGACAAATTCCCCTGGAGAACAGTGAAATCGCAAAAAACCTCCCCGGGATGCCCTCATCCAGCGGGACTGGTTAATGGTCACTCGTGAATGGGGCTTCTGGACTTCACCTTCAATCATATCCAGGCCAGCCAGCACCGAAAGAATTCCCCTTACGGCAAACTCGACAATCGCCGGCTCGACTTTCCAGACCTCACCGGCTTCAAGCAATATGGTAGAGCAGCCTCCTGCTGAGGCTTCCCGTCGAAATGAACCAGCAGGGCCCTCCTGGTTCAGTATGATCTGACTGCCAAAAAGTTCGGCCAGTCGGGCAGTTCTGGGATTGTTCATCTCCGCCCGAATACAGGGGAAATTCGTTCTCCGTATGGCTGCCGTATGCAGATCAATCCCGTAATCGGATCGACGCACGATCTCATCGTAAATGATGCGGGCCATCCGAGCGGCCAGACTGCCTTCGGGATTTCCGGGGAAACACCGATTCAAATCCCGTCTGTCAGGCAGATATCGTGTATGTCGGTCAAACCCCAGAATGTTGACCACTGGAACCAGGATGAGCGTGCCCCGTTTCAATTTCCAGTTGTGATCAGCAATCAGACTGCGGATGGCCCCCGTCCCATTGATTTCATCTCCGTGAATGGCAGCCGTGATAAACAGTGTGGGACCATCGTGCTCACCCCTTTCCACAACCACGGGAATCGGAATATTGAGGCTGCTGTAGCTTTCCGTGACGTCCAGCGAAACCTCAATCCGCTCCCCGGGCTGCAGTTCCACGATCCCCCAGATATGAGGAGAGATGCGGGGACGGTCCGACTCAGAATAGGATGATTCCATGGTGTCTACTCCTCTCAACAGTCATCACATCACTCGATGCCCTGTTCCATCCTGCTTTTGGTGCCAATCCCGGTTCTCTGGAAATCAGCTGGTGGATTCTCCCTCCACAAGTGGCTGGACCTTCAGCCTTCGTGCTTTGCGGGTTCGCTCAGGAATCAGATCACGCATCGCTTCCAGTTTGCCAAAGCAGAGAAGACGATCCCCTGGTTCCAGTTGACGACTCGATTTGGGATTGGGAATCACTGAGGTTCCGCGATTGAGCGTCAATACATTAATGTCCCGCTCTTTCAGACCGGAATCGGCAATTGTTCGTCCAACATATTCTGAACCGACGGGAATCGAAAGTTCCGCCACGCCATAACCTCGGCTCACCGTGAGCCGTTGCCGGACATCCAGTTCCGGGAAATCGACCTGAGCGGCAATGTAGTCAATGACCGCTCCGGCAATATCGAGTCCGGTCGCCCCTTCAATTCCTTCCAGACCAGGTGAGGAATTCACTTCCATGATCTTGGGGCCCTGATCCGATTCGAGCATATCCACTCCGGCGATTCTCAACCCCATGATCTGTGCAGCCCGGATCGCCGTTTCCCGATAATTTTCATCGAGTTCGACTCGCTCAGTACGACCTCCCCGATGCACGTTGCTGCGAAATTCATTCCCCTGGGCAACTCGACGCATCGCTCCGACAACCTGATCACCCACGACAAAGGCCCGGATATCTCGGCCCCTGCTCTCCTGGACAAACTTCTGAATGAGCACGTTCTGTCGGGCACTCTGCAGAGTTTCAATAATTGCCTCTGCCACTTTCACGGTGTCCGCCAGAATGACCCCCACCCCTTGAGTACCTTCCAGCAGTTTAATGATGACCGGCGCTCCGCCGATTCGTTCAATGGCGGGAATAACATCTGTCCGATCTCTCACGAAGGTCGTTTCCGGCAGACCAAGATGATGTCGACTCAGGATCTGCAGGGAACGCAATTTATCGCGGGAGTTGGCAATCCCGTTGCTGGAGTTGGCACAGAACACGTCCATCTGTTCAAACTGGCGAACCACGGCGGTGCCGAAATAGGTAATCGAACTTCCGATTCGTGGCAGGACTGCATCATAATGACTGAGTGGTTTCCCTCTGAAACAGAGGTCCGGATCCCCTTGAGCGACATCGATTCCAAACCGCAGGGTGTGGAGAACTTTGGCGTCATGACCGCGCTGAAGGGCAGCGTCCTTTAATCGCGAGGTGCTGTAACAGTTTGGACTGCAGGACAGGATGGCGAGCTTCATGGACTCCGTGCTCTCTTTTTACGACCTTGAACGATCCCAGTTCGAATCCCGATCATCAGAAACGGCTGGTTAGGATTGCGGTGGGAGCCCGAGTTTATCGTATTGCCCTGAGTACGGAAATCGAGGCCATTTCGTTCACTGATGTGTCCACCATATCGTGCTATTAGATGTCGAGAAACTGATCTATCCCTCTTTCAGGAGATCTGATAAATCACCCTCAATTCCGCAGGTGAATATGTCGATAAGACTTGATGGTGCCTATTCAGGAGACATCCTGCGGGAACCACTGCCCCTTCTTAGATTGACTGCTATAGAGCCATTCAGGGCTGCCCAATCGTTTCGCGTAACAGTTCCATGGCGAACTGGTTACCGGCAATTTTCAAGAATATTTGCGGTTCAGGATCGATCAGAGCAATTTGATCTCCCCCGCTCGATATCCATAGCAGCATTGACGTAACTCCTTGTAATTTAGTGATCCGAATAGAATTTCAAATGCTGGCATGTTGATACCTGCCAGTCTGTTCTGAAGGTCTATGCGGACATTACGATTACAGAAATGTCTTTTGACAGGAACTCGCCAGAGCTGCTTATAGTCTGGGCACATCGTTTGCTTCAGACAAAAGCTCCTGGTCAGGAATCCTTCCTGACTGATGGAATGCACAATAAGTCATCAAAACAGCACAGTTATCTTGCATAACTTGCTGAAAAAGAGCTGCACCCATCTGGAGCTTTCAGGAAATGATTTCCTGCCCCTCTTCTTTACAGGAGAAGGAGATGTCGAGACGGATCACGGAAAGCCTTCGAGCTTGCAGACGCCTGACCGGTGTCTTCCGGCTCACGAAGCAGCCCAGCGACCACACTCACAGCCGTGGACGCCACGCTCGAATTGCATTTCTGGCAACCTGCCTGGCAGCGTTGATTTACCAGACTTCCTCTGCTGATGATGCCCCTTACTTCGAGACCCCCGAGGAAACGTTCCGTCGGCAGCGAGTCATCAACCAGACCCTGGTCAGAGATCCGGAAGCAAGTCTGATCCTCGATCGGTTGCAGAAAACACTCGCCGAACAGAACGATTTTGAAGCAGTCCAACTCTTTCAATCTCTGCTCTGCCGGGAACAGGATTCATTTGAATGGACCAGCGATTCAGAGATTGTTTCTGTTCGACAACTGGCGATCCGCCTGTTCAATCATCACCCTCAACTGCTGCAGACTTACAGACAACTCTATTCCTCAGAAGCAGACAGAGAACTTCAGCAGGCTCAAGGAGATCGTCTGGTTCAGGTAACACGGAAATATGCCCCGACTGACTCTGGCAAAACCGCCTACTTAAAACTGGTCCGACGTTACTGGGATCGGGGCGAATTTGCAGCAGCAGCCCATACCCTGGCTGACCTCCTGCAGTTCCGACATCATCAGCAATCCGCCAGTGAATCTCTCTGGCAGCAGAGTGCCTTGCTGGCTCACCTCAGCCAGCATCCGGAATTAAACAAACTGGTCAGTTCCCGTGGTCTCACACTCCCGACAGATCAACTGGAATCCTCTCTGGAAATCGACCCTGTCCGGCAGGCTTCAATCAGCCATCTGACGCCTCCTCATCAGCGATTTTCTCAGCAGATCAGTCCTCCCATGCTGCAAATGGAATGGGATCTGACACGCACACTGTGGGATGCGACCGTCGAAAACGATGCGGCGACGAACACGATCCGTGAGTCCATTGAACAGTGGTCAGCCCAGAAAACCGATCAGTATTCCTCAGAGCTGACGACACTGTATGTGACGTGCGTTGGGGACAAAATGATCTTTCGGGATCTGGACCACATTACCGCATACCAGATTCAATCCGAAAAGAGTCTTGACCAATTGTCGCTATCATGGCGATTACCAACACAGTCACCACTGGCGGAGGTGTTCCGTTCTCAGCGTGACCCTTACACGGGTGTCAACACCAATCATCCCGGACTGGAACGTCTCCACCTGGCTAACTCGATTATCAACACACTGTCCGGTAACCACGATCATCTGTTCTACATCGACAGAATTGAGCGGATTCCGGATGCCCGTCAAACGCAGGTGGCCTCTGCTGAATATGAACAGGAATCACAGGATCAGGGCAGCAGTGGAGATCGGGATGCAGAGATTCTGGTCAACCGTCTGGTTGCCATCAAATGGAATGTTGCGGAATCCACATCTCCTCCTGTTTCCTGGGCGATTGACAGTACTGGCTACCAGAATGCCAAAGGGCACATCAGTGCTCACCCTCTGCAGGGGCACTTCTTTTTCGGTCCTCCCGTTCTGGAAGGCAATCGAGCCTATCTCATTTCAGAATCAAACGGATACCAGTTCACGTCTGCCCTGGATGCCGCAACGGGAAAAGTAATCTGGTCTCAACCGATCAGCCTGGTGGACCAGCCTCTGGCCCGGGATATTGTTCGTGGCCATCGTGCACTGCAGCCTCAGATTGCTGGCGGACTGGTCATCTGCGATACCGGAAACGGACAGCTGGTCGCGCTGGATGTTCACCTGGGAACGTTGAACTGGACTTATTGCTATGCCGATGATGACAGTCGACAGGAGTCCGGTCGCTGGACCTACACGCAAACTGCCCGCCATTCCGATGCCGGAGCATTGAATGCACCGGTTCTGTGCGGATCCTGTGTGATCCTCCTGCCGGAACGATCAGAGAAAATCCATTGTTGCGATCTGGCTACTGGTGAATTGTGCTGGACGGCAAGTCGCAACGACACCCAGTATCTGACCGGCATTAAACTCTGTCCAGTTGAAAATGAATCCAACCAAACGGCTTCCGAATTCCTGCTGGCTGTGGGGAACCAGTATTGTCAGCGTGTGGATTTGGAAACGGGACAGATCCTCTGGTCTACTCAGGTCGGGCTGGTTTCCGGGCATGGTCTGCAGGCGGGAAACCATTACCTGTTGCCTGTCGCTGACGAACGTCCTCAGGCAGTTTCCACGGCCGCAGATGACTCACTCAACCGAACATCCCGCCCGTTTCAGGGCCAGATCCTCTCTCTCGACCTGATCCACGGGAATGTTACCCAGCATGAACTGGGACAACTTGCCTTCCTGTCCAATACCGCAATCCACTCCTCTGCGGAACGGCATTCAGCGCCTCGGAATGACTTCCGGTTTGCTCCCGGTAATCTGCTGGCATATGGCGACCTGATTCTTTCCGTGGGAGTCGACCGGATTACTGGTTTCCGTCAGGCCGATGCGGTCATCAGAGAACTTCTCCTGCAGGCAGAAACACAGACTCTCGATGAACACGAATCACAGCTGCTGGCCGAAGCCTGTGTGCTGACCGGGAAAATGGACGAAGCGATGTCAGTGCTCCAGGTCGCATTACAGGACCCTGCTGACAATCCTGTCATGCGGACGCGGACGCGCAAATTGTATCGTGAACTGCTGTATGGACAGCTGGCCCGCCTGCGAAAACAGGAACGGTTCACGGAACTCCCCACGCTCCTTTCACAGCTGGAGAACCTGATCGATTCCGATCATGAGCAGGCCAGATTTCTGATCAGACAGATTGAGCAGCTGGCCATGGCCAAGGATACGGATCGGCTCTGGAGAGCGACTGATCAGTTTGCCCGTATTGGCATGCCGATTGCCATTCCCAGCCAGGATCAGACCGGATATCTCGCCACATCGGGCAGCTGGTTCCCGGAAGTTTATCGAAACCTGCTCCTGGAACTGCCGATTGATCAGCGTCATCAGTTATTGTCAGAAATCCAGGAACACTGCTGCCATGATCTGGCCCAGTTAGACAATGCCCAGATTGAAATGTATCTGAAACTGTTCTCGGATGATTTCACAACGGGAATCTCATTTCACCAGGAATCGGGATGTTATCCGGCTGACCAGGATCTGGCAGATTCTGATCTGATCAAGGTTTACTCATTACGCGACCGACTCTTGTGTGAGCTGGCCAGCAGAGCCTTGAATCATCAAAACACACAACAGGCCGAACTCTATCTGCTGCAGGCCAGACACAGCTGTCTGCCCACAACCAGACATTTTGCCCTGAAAGCATTAACAGGACTCTATGGAGCCATGGACCGCCATGAACTGGCAGCTCAAATGCTGTCCGAGCTGGCTGCTTCCCATCAGCAGAATCTGAGTGAAACCACCACACTGGTTGCCCTGACACCTGGTTCGAACCAGATCTGGGACGGACCATTGATGCGACATTTGCATCAGACAGGACTGACTGATCAGTTGCAGCAGGTCCGCTTTGATGATGACTCCCATTTCCTGGTTCACTTTGATCGCTCTCATTTGACCTGGAAACACTACCAGAGTCAGATCGGAGCACAGACACCGGCCAACTACGCTCGCATTGCACAGAAGCCGATTGGAATTTCCCGGCTGACTCCCTCCATCGATAAACGAAATGTTCTGCTGGATTGCCCACTGCAGGGTTGGACTCTTGTCAATGTCCCTCCAGCTCAACAACAGTCTTCAACAGAAGAAAAAAGTTCAACTGGATGGATCCAACTTGAGCAGAACGCGGCGAAAGAGCAATCTGTCAATCAGGTCATTCAGATTCGTGATCGCACAACCGGCCAGATTCGAGCAGAGTTTTCTTTACCTGGAGAACGCTGTGTCCTGTCAAGCAGCAAGCAGCAGCAGGTGGGTCACCTGTTGCCAATCGCAGCCGAGGGATGTCTGTACGGGATCTCGCTGTTTGACGGGAAGCCGGTCTGGGCAAGGAAGTTTGGTCCGCTCAGCCGCATTACCGCAGAATCAGATTCCCTGTACGAGCAAAACGCTGAGGGACGCATTCAGATTCTGGATCCAGTAGATACAGGTTATGCAACCAAAGCTCAACGCCTGGAACTGGGCCCTCTGGGTGACAGTTACTGCGTCGTCCAATCCGCACGCGAAGTCAGCTGCATTGACCCGGTCAATGGTCGGTTGCTCTGGAAGCGAACGGATCTCAGTCCTCATGGAGGATTGTGGGCGGATCGGCAGACAGGTCTCATTGGAGATGAGCATGTCCTGGTCTATTTCCACGCGGACCGCACCAGCTACACCATGCTGGCGACCCGCTCAGGAAAGATTCTGTCAGCTGGACGTCTAGCCGAATCCAACATGCACGTACAAAGAAACCGGGATGCTTTCGGTCGGAAACTGCTCTATGTCGCAGTTACTCCCGATCAGTCCTCCTTAAGAAGACTCCGATTGTGGGATCCTCAAACCGATTTATGTCCTCTGGAACTGACGCTGTCTCCTCAGGATCTGTTCGAAATCACAGATCGTTATGTCAGTGTATTGCTTTCCCGCTCCAGACTCCTTGTATTTGATCTGGAAGAAAACCGCTACGTTGCCGATCTCCCGCTCGATCTGGAAGATGTGGCCCCCAATTATCTACGAGTTGTTCAGAATGGGGAACGATTGCTGATCAACGCCTATCAGACAGAACGAGTTCCTGAAGCCAACTGCTACACAAGCCGCTTCACCGAAACGCCCTGCCGGGCAGTGCACGTGAATGGAATGATGTGTGCGATCAACCTGTCACGCAGTGAACTGGACTGGGTCCATCAGTTTCCCCATCGAACCATTCTGACGGGGGACAATCAGGAATTGCCGTTCATCCTGATGTGTGCCACACATCAGCAGCGTCCAGGAGACCAGAGCCGTTCCTTGCTGATCGAAATTGTGGATGTGGCCACGGGAAAAATCCTGGCCAGCCACGATCATCTGGATGCCGATGCAATCTCGATGATGCATCTGGACACTCAGCAGCAATGCCTGACACTGGTCTGTCCGCAAAGCGAAATTGAAATCCGCTACCTGCAGCAGACCAGTACGCTTCCGGTCATTGCAGAAGTATCGGACCAGCTGAATGCCGTCGCGGGACGATCCGATTTCCGGCGTTAAGGAATCCTGATCCCTGACGCGTGCCAAACTCTTTTGCTGTCAGCGGACGAAATGCCTTCGGTCTGCTACGATTCTCTGAAAAGGTTATGCACCGCCAGCGGATGCCCCCGGAGATCGGCAGGACTCTTGTCAGCCATTCCACGGGTGCCTCTACTGGGTTGTCCCGCAGCGTTTTGCACAGACAAGAATGTCTGGGCCACCTGGACAATCAAAGAGATGAACCACTCCTGACACTGATGATTCCATGCACCAGCATCATTCTCCGCACAATTACAATCGGGCATTTGTTCTGGGGGTGACCCTCAACACCATCTACGTGGTCGTTGAAGCGGGCACTGGACTGTGGATCAATTCCCTCCCCCTGCTCTCGGATGCCGGTCACAATCTGGGAGACGTGTTCAGTCTTCTGCTGGCCTGGATCAGTCACGCGATTTCCCGACTGCCGGCGACCTCACGCAGGACATACGGTTACCGCAGTACGACCATCCTGGCTTCGCTGATCAACGGGTTACTGCTGATTGCCATTGCCGGAGGAATCTTCTGGGAATCGTTCCACCGATTCGGGCAGCCGGTCAACGAACATAATACAACCGTGATTCAGGTCGCCTGCCTCGGCATTGTGATCAACACATTAACCGCCTGGATGTTTCTGTCAGACCGGCATCATGATCTCAACATCCGAGGTGCCTATCTGCACATGGCAGCGGATGCGGCTGTCTCTGTCGGAGTTGTGGTGGCAGCCGGAGTCTCTCTACTGACCGGCTGGTCCTGGCCCGATCCTGCCATCAGCATCGTGATCGCAATTCTGATCTTCATCAATTCCTGGGACCTGGTTGTCGAATCACTCCAGTTGACACTGCAGGCTGCCCCCCGGAATATTCCCGTTGACCAGATTGTGGATGCAATCCTGGCAGATGAAACTGTCGAGTCTGTGCACGATGTCCATGTGTGGGGCATGAGCACCACAGAAGTCGCGCTCACCGCTCACATCATCCGTCCCCAGCATTCACACCATGACGAGTTTTTATCGCACTGGTCACGCAAACTGAGGCATGACTTTGGAATCGGGCACGTTACCATCCAGATCGAGCAGAATCTGAAGTTGTCAGGATGCGACCAGGCCCAGACCTGCTTCGTCGCCCCGCATGAAAACCATGATCATGACCACGATCACTCTGGGCATGATCATGACTCGTAAGGCTTTTTTAAGTACTCGATGTGGTCGACTCGGGAGTAAAGCCTCGGCGCATTGTGTTTTCTGTGATGTTGACCGGGATCAGGAATTCATGCAGATAATCCGGCCCACCTGCCTTCGTTCCAATTCCTGACATCCGGAAGCCACCGAAAGGCTGGCGATAAACCAGCGCTCCTGTGCAGCCCCGATTCAGGTAGAGATTCCCAACACGAAATTCATTCCGGGCACGTTTCAGGTTTGCAGGACTTCGGCTGAACACCGCTCCTGTGAGGGCATAGTCCGAGTCGTTGGCGATTTTGAGCGCCTCTGAAAAATCGCGGGCTTTGATCACGGCAATGACCGGTCCAAAAACCTCTTCCTGGGCCAGTGTATCCTGGGGATCAATTCCAGTGAAAACTGTCGGACCGATGTAATAGCGCTGCTGCTGCAATTTCTCAGGGATTTCGACTTCAACCAGGACTTCTCCTTCTTCGCGAGCCGTTTCGATCGCCTCACGAATTCTTTCCTGAGCATCCTGATCGATCACTGGACCCATCTGAGTGGCCGGATCACTGGACGGTCCAATCATCAGACTTTTCACAGCAGCAGCAAAACGGGTTGTGAATTCCTGATAGATGCTTTCCAGCACAATCACTCGCGAACAGGCCGAGCATTTCTGACCAGCATAATTGAAAGCGCTCTCTCGGATTTCCAGGATAGCTTCATCGAGATCAGCATCGTCATCGACGATGATGGCATTCTTGCCACCCATTTCAGCAATGACCCGCTTCACACTCGAATGAGCGGGAGTGGTTTCCGCAGCCCGCTGATTGATTTCGAGTCCGACCGCCCGTGAACCGGTGAAAACAACGAGGTTCACATCCGGTGAGCCAACCAGTTCCGGACCAACATCTTCGCCAATACCCGGCAGATAGTTCACGACTCCGTCAGGAATGCCGGTCTGGCGAATGATGTCCATCAGTTTGGCGGCGATCACTGGAGACTGCTCTGCCGGTTTCATCACGACGGTATTGCCCGTGACAACAGCTGCCACCGTCATGCCAGTCAGAATGGCCAGCGGAAAATTCCAGGGGGCGATCACAACAGCCACACCCCGTGAGCGATAGAAATACCTGTTCTCTTCACCCACCAGATTCACCTCACAGGAGGCATCCATGGTCCGCATGCTCTGGGCATAGTAATGGCAGAAATCAATCGCCTCGGCGACGTCGGCATCCGCTTCCTGCCAGGTTTTTCCTACTTCAAAGACAATCCAGGCGGCCAGTTCAAGCCGACGCTCCTGCAGACCACGAGCGATCAATTCGACATACTCGGCTCGATGATCCGCATCCACCGCTGTCCAGGCGGGAAAGGCGCGTCGAGCGGCATCGATCGCATCAGAAGCCAGATCGGCCGTCGCGGAAGAAACCCGCCCCACAATCCGTTCATGATCAAAAGGACAACGGGAGTTGAGCATCTGCCGGGTTTCATAACTTTTCCCGCCAATCAGAATCGGGTACTCCTGTCCCAGTTCCTCTTCGACGAATTTCAGTGCAGCCTGCATCGCCTTGCGATTTTTCTCATTGGTAAAATCAGTCAAAGGCTCATTCTGGAAAGGCAGCACAGACGATTCCACAGCCTGTCCGGATGCATTGGATTTCAACTTTGTTTTGGGATCCATTAACAATTCCTCTACGGATCGGTCGTCAGTGTGTCTCTGACGCAGAAACGAATCGTTCGATGTATTTTCCAGCAACCTGCGGACCAGATACGCCATCCCTGGAATCAGTTCACCAAAGGGAGCGTAAACGCGAACCCGGTAACCAAGCTCCGCCAGCAGATGAGCCTGCTCCTGCGCCATGCCATACAGCACCTGCAACTCGAAAGCATCCTGGGGAACATCATTGATTTCAGCAATCGCCAGTGCGTGCGCCACACTTCGCAGATTATGACTGGCAATAGCAGGCGTGAGCCAGTTGTGGTGCTCGAACAGGTACTCGGTCAGCCGCTCAAAACTGGCATCCGTTTCTGCCTTGTGCTCAAAGACCGGCACAGGCCAGTTTTTCAATCCGGCCAGAACAGTTTCGTAATCCCAGTACGCTCCCTTAACCAGGCGAACGGTAATGGGAGTTCCTCTTTTCTGGACAGCTTCCAGCAACCGCTGTAAATCTTCCTCGGACTCTTTCAGATAGGCCTGGCAGACGATTCCAAAGTGCGGATAGTCGGCAAATTCCGGCTCGCTGATCACGCGGGTAAAGATGTCATAGGTGATCTGTTTGTAAGCGTATTGCTCCATATCGATATTGATGAACACATCCTTTTCGATCGCCTTGCGGAGCAGTGGGCGAAGACGTTCCAACACCCGGGCAGTTGTATGCTCGACTGCTACAGGATTGAAATGACTTTCCAGAGCAGAAAGTTTGAGAGAGAGATTAAGCCGGGGAATCGGGCCGCGATGGTCATGATCGACCTGAGCCGATTCCGGCAGTCTGTTCAGCTTCGGAGCCAGGGAATTCATCAAATCCAGGTAGGACTGCTGATACGCATCCGCTTCTCTGTCACTCAGGACGGCTTCGCCGAGTCGATCCAGCGTTGTCGCGAAACCAGCATCCCGAATCTTCAAAACCGACTGGGAAATCTGCTCCGCGTCTTCACCCGCGATAAACCGTTCGGCCATCCGCCGCACATTTTTGCGGGCGTTGTGGGCCAGTGCCCGCCCCAGCACACTGTTTCCATCAGTCACATGAAGTGCCAACCGGGCTGCCCAGGGCAGGTGCGATTGAATATCCAGAAAATATTCATGCAGGTGGCGGTTCAGTGACTCATAATCCCGCAGCATCGGGAGGACATCAACAAAGCGAAACATCTGCACCTTGATCGCTTCATCGGCCATGGCCCATTCGAGCAGGCGTTCATCAAACCAGCGTCGATCGAACATCGAGGGCTGTCGATGCTGGGTCCCTTCCCACAGCAACCGTCCCCAGCGCTCTGTTTCCTGCTCCACTGACTTCTGGTCCGGACTCAATGTCCCCTTTCTTTTCGCCACACTCTCCCCTGTCCGACCCAGTCCATCCTGCCAATGATTATTTACTCAAACGGCCAATTCCCATACCGGAATCGGCCTGCCTGGCGGGATTGTAGTTTCTGGTCACATCCACTGAAAGGGATCGACCTTTCGTAATCAACTGTTAGAATGGATACTCTCATTGAGAGGCTCTCGAATCGAATGAGGCAGCCATGTCCACGGAAACACCTGAGAATTCCGCCACTTCCCATTCATACGTTTCGAGTGCATTCCTCATTGCGGCAATTTTTGTTGTGATCTACATCCTCAGCCCGATTCCTGTCCTGAGATTCGTCCTCGGTTATTGTCCTTCAGCCTATGACGAAGTCTGCTATTTCTACCTTCCACTGATTTATCTGGCCGACAGATTTCAACCGGTCGCCACATTCTATGACTACCTGGATGACCTGTTCGAAGCCTTCATCGAATTGCTGGTTTGAACTGTTTTTTGAGGAGAAACTGATGGATTCGGACCAGGAACAATCCGGTCATTCCTCCTCATTCTGGATTGCCTGGGGATTTGGTATTCTTTTTATTTACATTCTCAGTCCCGTTCCAGTCCTGCGATTCCTGATCCACTACTATCCAAATGGATACGAACTGGCGTTTTCGACTCTCTACGCCCCGCTCGCCTATCTGGCCAACAACTTCAAACTGGTGGAGAGATTCTATGATTATCAGGATACCTTGATTGACCTCCTCTTTGAGTTTTTCACTTGAGCTGGGGAGATTGCCCGGGAAGAGGCCTGACGTGTGTGAGGATGAAGAAAACCAAGCTCGAAGCAGCTTTTTATGGATCTTCTGGGGAGTGGGGCTGATTGCCCTTTACATTCTCAGTCCAGTCCCTGTGCTGATGTTTGTTGACCATCACATGCCTCAGTGGTACACATTTACGGAAGATACTCTTTACGCACCCATTGTTTATGTCCATGACCGATCTCAAATGGTCAGAAATTTCTACCATTTTCACGTTGAGATCCTTACAGAGCTGTATAAAAAGTAAGGGAGAACTGGCAAACAGCCTGAGGCTGATACTCCATCTACTCGGTCTGACCAGTTGATTTTCAGCAATCTGGCGACTGATTATTTGCCGCAGATGCAATTGACAACCACAAAACTGAATTCAACTGAACCACATGGCCACTTCCCCTCCGATCATAACTCAACCGGAACTGGAGTTACTCTGCCGCCAGGTTCCCGGTCTGATCACTTTGATCGAGGTTTTTGAAAAGCTGAGCGAGATCAACTTCTGCCTTAAAGACCTCAATGGTCGTTATCTGGAAGTCAATGAAGGTTTCATGCGGACTGTCCACCTGACCAAGAAGTCCCAGGTTCTCAACAAAACCGCCTTCGACATTTACCCGGAACTACTGGCACAACGTTATCACGATCAGGACCAGATTCTGCTTAAAGGAAACGAAAACCTTTACGATCAGCTGGAGATGATTACCGACGAGAAAGGTCAACTGGGCTGGTATATCACCAACAAACTGCTGGTCCGTGATGCAGAGGGAACTGTGCGGGCGATTGTCGGGACATCCAAGAATCTCTACGCTCCCCAGTCTGACGATGCCCGTTATGACAAGCTTTCGATCGCTCTGACGATCCTGCAGGAGCAATTCCATCAGCCCCTGCGGATTTCCACTCTGGCTGAAAAGTCCGGACTTTCTATCAGTCAGTTCGGCAGATTGATGCAATCGCTGTTGGGTGTGACTCCCCGGCAATATCTGACCCGGATTCGCGTTGAAGCTGCCGCTCGACGCCTGAGTGAAGGGGATGAGCCGATTTCCGAGATTGCCGAACAATGCGGGTTCAGCGATCAACCCTCTCTCAGTAAACAATTTCGAGCGATCACTGGATATTCCCCTCTGCAATATCGCAAAATGCGGGAACAACGCTCCTGATTCTTACTGAAGCCTATTTCTTTGATTGATGCCCGCATGTTCCGATCGATGCTTCTCCCGCTGCTCGCTCTAATTCCACTCACGACGGCCTTCTCCATGAATCTGGCAGATCCTCCACCGCCACTCACTGCGGCGGAAAAGTCACTGATTACACAAACCAATCAATTCAGGGCTCAACAGAATCAGCCGGCACTGAAGGGAAATGACAAACTCCATCTGGCAGCCCGCACACACGCCCAAACCATGATCAAAACAGGAGACTTCAGCCATCAGGCAGGCGGCACACAGCCAGCCCAGCGGGTCAGCAAGGCTCGATATGAATGGAACTTTGTGGCGGAAAACATTGCCTGGCGAACCATTGATTCAACCGTCTCCGCCGAACAGCTGGCGGGAGCCGTGCTGGATCAATGGATCAACTCACCCGGACATCGCCAGAATCTGACCTCCTCTCAGGCGATTGAATGCGGGGTCTCCATTCTGGATGATCCTCAATCCGGTCGGACATATGCAGTCATGGTTTACGCCCGCCCTCAATAGACCATGTGCTGGAGTCAAAATGCGAATCGCGATCGCGGGCTGCGGTATTACGGGTGCAGCCGCCGGAAGTTTCCTGTCCTCTGCCGGTCATGAAGTGACTGTTTTTGAACAGGCTGAAGAGTGTCGCAATATCGGCGCGGGGATTCTGATTCAGCCCAGTGGTCAACATGTTCTGAAGCAGCTCGATCTGTACCCCATCGTCAAACAGGAGGCTGCAATCCTGGATGGGCTGGAAGCCCGACTGGCAAATGGCCGGCAACTGATCCGGCTTCGCTATGGTTCCGGCCCGGACTCCTGCGGCTGGGGGGTTCATCGCGGACGCCTGTTTGGTGCTTTACTGAAAAGGTGCCGGGATTCGGGAGCAGTCATCCAAACGAACAGTCGGATCCGCTCCTTTGAAGAAAGCTCCGCCGGGATCAGATTCATCCATGATGATGGAAGCCAGTCCGAGGAATTTGATTTTGCCATCGCAGCTGATGGTTCCCGCTCAATATTGAGGAAGGTCGCAGGCATTCCCACGCACAGCATCGAATATCCTTATGCCGCTCTCTGGACTACCTCCCCCTGCACGAGCATTACCGACCGGCTGTTTCAGGTCATTGACAGCACAAAACGACTGACTGGAATCCTCCCGATCGGGAACAACGAAGCCAGTTTTTTCTGGGGTCTCAGGAAAACCGATCACTCTGCATGCGTTAATGGTTCATTTGATGAGTGGCGAAAAAACGTAATTGAACTCTGTCCTGCTGCAGAAAATTTCCTCGAACCCTTCCAGAGTTTTGATTCGTTTATCTTCAGCGAATATCGGCACGCGGTCATGTCTCGATGGCATACGGAAAAGTTAATCTTTCTGGGAGATGCCGCTCATCCAACCAGCCCGCACCTGGGTCAGGGAGCCAACCTGGGCCTCGAAGATGCGGCAGTCTTTTCTCAGGCACTCGTAGCAACCCGGAATTTCGCCGATGCCTGCCGAAACTACACCTGGCAGCGACGGGCGAAGCTGCGTTACTATCAAACTGTCACCCGACTGCTGACACCATTCTTTCAATCAGATATCCCCCTGCTCGCCTGGGGTAGAAATCTGGCATTACCCTGGATGCCCTCATTGCCGTTAGTGGGTTCCATGATGCGTAAAACTCTACGCGGAGAAAAACAGGGCTGGTTGAATTAGATTAGCAGGGTGGCCCGGAAAAATTCCGGGCGGCAAAGCCGTATAAGGCTGCGGTACAACCGATCAATCCACCTTGCTGAGAATGTAATGATGAGGCAACTTACATGAGTTGGTTCTGGCTCAGTTTTTGATCATCTTCCAACAGCCTTTGACGGACCTTGTCCGCCCGGATTTCATCCAGGCTACCCTTAAGCATAAAGCCCACAAGAAAGCGGGGTTAAAATGTACCCTTGAGTGCCTGTTCGTAAGTCCGCCGATCAGACTCGCTGATCTCAAAGATGGCAATGCTGTTACCAATGTATTTGACTGGCCTGAAATACCGGAAGTAACCGTAGTAATCCAGATCCACTTCCTGCCAGCTGTTGTCAGGCAGTCGAATCACGTGAGGTCGTCCCTCCAGAAAATTGACACTGATTGCATACCTCCCTGCTGCGGGAGTCAGTTGAGGAGCGGGAGGCATATTGAGCTGAATGGCTCGGGGAGGAAATGAGCCGAAATAGACCAGCCCATCCAGAGTCTGTTGATTTGCCTCCAGCTCATCCCGCAAATCATGCAGGGCCTGACCCCAGTCCAGATTCGAATCGAGCAACAGGTACTTTCCCTCCGCAGGCCCACCTGCAAGCTCATTGAAATAGGTCAGATGATGTGGATGGTATCGGAGCGCAGCCCCACCCAGTACCAGCAATGTCAGCAGTGCGACAGGTCTGGCCTGGGGAGCCAATTTCTGGGATA
>JAGQQT010000180.1 GCA_020426065.1 Planctomycetaceae bacterium
GTACAGTCGGGGAGCGTAGGCACCGAGCGTCTTCTGGTAGCGGATTTCTCCGTCCGGGCTCATGCAGGTCAGATGGACCGCATCATGGTTGTGGAATACGGCAAACAGGTTTTCCCCGTCAAAGGCCACCGTTGGAGTTGCTTCCGTGTTTTTGGCGTGATTCTTGTGCTCCAGTCCGCCAGAGTGGACCTGCTTGTTCCAGAGCAGTTTCCCGTCCGACTGCTGAAACGCGAGTACCGATTGGGTTTGAGCGGCCTTGTCGGCGGTTGTGAGGAAGATTTTTCCCTGGGCCACAGTCGGGCTGGAATGGCCACGGCCCGGAACCGGAGTGGCCCACTTCATCTTGTCCTTTTTTAATGAAGCAGAGATCGTCTGGCGACAGGTTCCGTTTCCGGCTGGTCCCCGCCAGGTCCACCATTCCTGGGCAGCGGTGGATGCGGGCTGTGCCAGCAGTGAACCTCCGGTAGAAACGACTGCCAGGGCAGAGGTGCAGGCAAGAAATTCACGGCGATTCAACTGGGCACACATGAGTGATCCTTTATGTTGTGTGGTCTCTGGACTCCATTTGCTGTATTGTGAGATGGTCGACTGCAACTTTCAACATACGAGGACCGAACATGCGAAGACTGATGGTATTCGGATTCCTGCTGGCATTTGCCCTTTCAGGATCTTCAGTGTGGGCTCAACCCAATTTCGTCGTCATTTTCTGCGATGATCTCGGCTATGGAGATCTTTCCTGTTTTGGGCATCCCACAATCAAAACACCTCATCTGGACCGCATGGCCCATGAGGGACAGAAGTGGACCAATTTTTATGTTGGGGCCAGCGTCTGCACTCCCAGTCGAGCAGCGTTAATGACGGGGCGACTGCCGATCCGCAACGGGATGATGTCGGCCAAACGGCGAGTCCTGTTTCCCAACTCGAACGGGGGGCTGCCCGCCGAAGAAAAGACGATTGCCGAATACCTCAAGACAAAGTCTTACGCCACCGCAGCAATCGGCAAGTGGCATCTCGGGCATCTGCCTCAATACCTGCCTCCCAATCATGGCTTTGATGATTACTGGGGCATTCCTTATTCCAACGACATGGACAGTCAGAAAGGATTTCCGAATTACCGCACTGAGGCCAGAAAGGATCCCAACTATTTCGCCCCAATCGAACAGTATCAGGTTCCGATTGTGCACAATCTGCAGGAAGTCGAAAAACCGGCGAATCAGCATACCATTACCCAGCGATATACCGATCGGGCGGTGCAGTTCATTCGCGATCATCAGAACGAACCCTTCTTCGTTTATCTCGCTCACAACCTGCCGCACATTCCTCTCTATGCCGGGGAAAAATTTCTGGGAAACAGTCCGCGTGGTATCTATGGAGATGTCGTCCAGGAAATCGATCACGGTGTCGGGCAGATTCTGCAGACTTTGCGAGATCTGAAGCTGGATGAAAAAACGCTCGTCGTGTTCACCTCCGATAACGGCCCCTGGCTGCCATTTGAAACGCACGGAGGTTCCGCCGGTTTATTGAGGGAAGGGAAGGGGACCACCTTTGAAGGGGGCATGCGTGAACCGACGATTTTCTGGTGGCCCGGGACTCTTCAACCGGGAGTCCAGTCTGAAATGGGTGCGACCATGGATCTGCTTCCCACATTCTGTTCATTGGCGGGAGTGAAACCGGATCCAGATCGTGTCCTGGATGGCTACGACCTGTCCGGACTGATTCGCGGTGAAACGCAAACGAGCCCCCGTGACCGGGTTTTCTACTGGCGGGAAGAAGAGTTGTATGCCGTTCGATACGGTCATTACAAACTGCATTTCATTACCTCCGGTTGCTACGGCATCGGCCCTGCCAAAGAGGTTCTGGAAAAACCTGAGCTCTATAATCTTTCGGTGGATCCTTCCGAGAAGTACAACATCGCCGCAGAGAACGAAGAGGTTGTCAAGTTTCTGACGGGCGTGGCCCACGAGCACAGAAAGTCGCTCCAGCCAGTCGAGAATCAACTCGAAAAGTAGTGGTTCATTTGAAGGTTCCATAAAAAAAGCAGGGCGAGATCTTCTCCGCCCTGCTTTTTTGTTTGTCAGAGTTCAGCTTATTTGTCGTCCAGCAGTTCGACGGCGGCAAATTTCTGACCTTCCAGCATCGAGAGGGAAGCTCCCCCGCCCGTGCTTACGTGAGAAACCTGATCGGCAAACCCGAGTTGCTGGATGGCAGCTGCACTGTCACCACCACCGATGATGCTGACGGCATCGCTGTCTGCGATGGCTTGAGCGACTGCCTTGGTTCCTTCATCAAAAGGAGGCATTTCAAACACGCCCATCGGACCGTTCCAGACCACAGTTTTGGCGTTTCTTACCAGATCTGCATACATTTTGGCTGTTTCAGGACCGATATCCAGCCCTTCGAATCCGTCAGGGATCTGACCAGCGGGAACAACTTTCTTGTTGCACTTGGAGTTGAAATCATCGCCGCAATGTGTGTCGACGGGCAGAACCAGCTTGTTTCCCCCTTTGGCCATGAGCTCTTTGGCCAGTTCGACTTTATCCGGTTCAACCAGACTCTTGCCAACAGCTCCACCCTTGGCCAGAGAAAAGGTGTAAGCCATAGCTCCACCAATCAGAACCTGATCGCAGATCGAGAGCAGGTTGTTGATCACATTGATTTTGTCGGAAACTTTCGCCCCACCCAGAATGGCAACGAATGGACGACCGGGAGTACTGATCGTATCGGTCAGATACTGGATTTCCTTGCTGACCAGTGAACCGACAACACGTGGTTTTCCGGCCATGGCTTCAGGCACAGCAACCATGGATGCGTCCAGTCGATGACAGGTGCCAAAGGCATCGTTGCAATAGATGTCTGCAAAGGCGGCCAGTTTCGCTGCAAATTCCGGATTCCCTTTTTTCTCTCCCTTGTTGAAACGGAGGTTTTCCAGGATCAGGACATCGCCATTTTTCAGAGCGGCAACTTTTGTCGCCGCATCGGCACCCACAGTATCGGTCGCAAAGGCAACGGGTTTGCCCAGCAGTTCTCCCAGACGGACAGCGGTGGGTTTCAGGCTGTACTTCTGGTCTTCAGCGGAACCGTCACCTTCAGGGCGTCCCAGGTGGCTCACCAGAATCAGCTTGCCGCCACGGTCCACCACAGACTTGATGGAATCGAGCGCCATCACAATGCGACGGTCATCAGTAATGTTCTGCTGATCGTCGAGTGGCACGTTAAAATCAACACGCATCAACACGCTTTTTCCGTTGACGTCGGTGTCCTGAATTGTCTGCTTGGCCATGAACTGTTCCTCAAACTGAGCAAAGTGAAATCGATGCGAATTCTGCGGCGAAGTCTAAACGGTTTCAGGCAGACTTCCAAGCAAGGGAGATCCGAGCAGGGCGATCAATCAAGAAGCGTGGATGCGTTGCGGCCTGCCCGCTCTGTCTGGGCGGGAATGGGTGGTTTGCCAGTCCACATGAGTTGACAAGTGCGTGTCTGGCGCAAGCAGGAATGTAGAATCACAGGGAGACCCGCTGTCAAGGGATTACCGACGGCGTTTTTCGACAGTTTTTTTGTGAGCGGAAAAACAGGAAAATCCGCTTCCGCTCCGAAACAAAACTCCATAAACTTCGACCCACGATGTTGCCTGTCCGGTGGGCGGGCGAATGATGATTTTCCGAGTCTGCTCGGTTTCAATAGAGCTCCCTATGAAGTCTTTTACTTCACGACCACAAACCAGTGAGATTGCGCTGCGACTGTTCGCACGCCCGCTGCATCCCGAGTTTTTTGACGTTCTCGAACGTTATGAGTACCGGTCCTCCCAGTACTCGACCTCGGTCAGCCTCACTTCGGTCGGACACAGCGTGGAGTTTCGCAGAAATCGTCACACGATTACGGAAGTCCTTTCAGGACAGTTTGCAGATCTGCCCCGCATCAAACGACTTTGCTCGTATTCAACCGGACAGCCGCGCAGCCTGCGTTATAACCTTGATTGTGGCGTGGTGGTTCAGCTCTGTTTTGAGTGCGAATATCTCGCCCCCGATGCCTACGAGCGGGTCCAGGATGAACATTGGCAGCTGGCTGGAAAAGCCACACTGGCACAGGTCAGTTTCGATGCTCTTTCGGATGCTGCTCCTCCGCTCAGCTTTGTGAATGTTGATCCACTGCCAAACGCGATCGGGATTCATGCTTTCCATCTGTTCCCCGGCGAACACGCCATTGTCAAAACGCAGTCGTTGTACCGTTACGTCGATCGCGTGGATGATTAAACGGGAATTCTGATGCCTCCCCGTCAGCCATCCCGGAAACGAAAGCTGCTGTTCCCTGACCGGAAGCAAAAACTTGCCAAGATCCGCAACCTTGGACCGGTTTCCTCTGCCCAACTGCAGGACGTGGGGATCGTTTCGGTGGAGCAGCTACGTGAATGCGGAGCGGTGGGGGCCTGGTTTCTGCTCAAGCAGAAGTTTGGTTCACGAATTTCCCGGCTGTTTCTGTACGCAATGGAGGCGGCACTCCGTGACTGTGACTGGCGCGAGCTTCCTGATGAGGTCAAAGCAGATCTGGAACGGCAGATTGCCCTTCGGAGCAAATCACCCGGTCGTTCACACCATTAGAAAATTCAACAGCCAACTCTACTCAGATAACTCCCAGTCCGGCGGCTGGCTGGCGGAGTCGGGGTACGGAATTTCTTCTCCATTCAGAATGCTCATGGCATTCATGGCTGCTTTCTGTTCGGCCTGCTTCTTGTTGCAGCCCCAGGCGGGCGGGAAGGAAAGTTCTCCAATCGTGGCGGAGACCAGAAAATGTTTGCAGTGATCCGGTCCCACTTCATCCAGCAGTTCGTAGACGGGAGTGGCGTGCATGTTCTTCTGGGAAAGATGCTGCAGCAGACTTTTTGAATTCCGGAAATGTTCGGTCTCGGCCGCATGCTTGATCAGATGCTGCAGGTGCCGGTTGACAAAATCAAAGGCGGCCTGAAATCCGCCATCCAGATAAATGGCCGCAATCACCGACTCCAGCAATCCGGCCGCAATCGAGGTGGGAAGTTCTGCGGCCTGAATCAATCCTTTGCTCAGGAAGATATACTGATCCAGACCAATTGCAAACGTTGCCCGGGCACAGGCGGTGCGACTGACGACATCAGATTTCATCTGTGTCAGGTTGCCTTCCTCATCCTGCGGATACAATGCAAAGAGGCGGTCACAGACGATCGCCCCCAGGATGGCATCCCCCAGAAATTCCATCCGTTCGTTGGATTGCAGACGGGTTACAGAAATGGAGGCGTGAGTCAGGGCAATTTCCAGGAGTTTTTCATCCTGAAACCGGTAACCGAGCAGTTCCTGGCAGTCGGTCAGTTTCTGCTGGCGAGAATGATGGTGGTCTTGCTGCATGAATCTGTGCTGAGTCAAAAAATACTTAAAACAGGATTTTTGCAGCCACTCCCCCTAGTTGCCAAGTCCAGCCGGCAAAGATTGGCAGAGATGGCCCCTGATTCTTCCGTATGGACAGGAGCATTCTGCAGAAATCTGCAGAAAACCAGCTGAATTTCAAGGGCTCTGGGTGAATGAACAGGAGGCCAGAAGATCAAAAAAAATGGAGAAACCACCCATCATTCTTTTGCGACGCTGCGTATATTAGGGGAGCAGGATTTCTGAAAAGAGTTCTGCTCTGGGCCAAAACCAGGGACTCGCGACGGTATGTTCAGCCCCGTTCCCATCTCGAGCGCAATTCAGGTTGCTCATGGAGAGTTCTCTCTCCGAGGCGAGAAACCGCAGGGACGAGTCATTTACAAAATGAAAGGCGTCGGATGGATTTTCTGCCGACGTCATCGGGAACAGATGTTGTTCAAAGGAGTCATCAGATGAACGAAGTTACTCAAAAACAAACACGTTGGGGTCATATTGGCACACCCATGGTGACTTTGATTACCATTTCCGGGCTGAGTCTGGCCCTGCTGGCTGCTGTGACCATAGGGGAAGATCGAGGCCAGCCGGTCGATTCTGCTGCCATTCGTCCGGCAATTGAGGTGGCAAACTCTTTTCGGGCAGTGGCCCAGAGCACGTTTCCGGGCATTGTTGCCATCGAAACACGCGGGAAAGCCATGGCGGCCGCTGAAGGGATGGATCTGGGAGAATTGTTCAAAGGGGATCCCCGCTTTGAACGGTTCTTCGAAATGAATCCCCAGCTGAAACCTCGCCAGGAAAAAACTCCCCGGCGTCAAATCGTTCCGCAGGGTCAGGGCTCCGGATTCATTTTTGACACCACTGGCCTGATTATGACCAACAACCATGTGGTGGCTGATGCGGAAGAAATCATGGTCCGCCTGCACGATGGACGTGAATACAAAGCAGAACTGGTTGGCACCGACCCCCGTTCCGATGTGGCGGTCATCAAAATCGATGCCAAAAACCTGCAGGCCATTCCGCTGGGCAACAGCGATGAAATGGAAGTGGGAGACTGGGTGCTGGCCTTCGGCAGTCCTTTCGGCCTGGAACTGACCATGACCCAGGGCATCATCAGTGCCAAAGGACGTGGGCCGGGCATCAATGAACGGGAAGACTATCTGCAGACAGATGCCGCCATCAATCCCGGAAACAGTGGGGGACCACTGGTCAACCTGCGTGGAGAAGTGATCGGCATCAATACCGCAATTTCATCCCGCAGCGGTGGCTATGACGGGGTTGGTTTCTCGATTCCGATCAACATGGCCCGCTGGATCAGCGATCAGCTGGTCGATAGCGGTCGCGTCAAACGGGCTTACATTGGCGTGATCATTCAGCCGGTGACAAATGATCTGGCTAATCAACTGGGCCTGAGTGTCAACCAGGGAGCCATCGTGAACCAGGTGATGCCAGAATCCCCCTCAGACAACGCCAAGGTGGAAACCGGCGATGTGATCCTGAAACTGAACGGAAAGCCGGTCAACGGCACCCGTCAGTTGCAGGGAATTGTGGAGCAGCTGGAAGTAGGAAAATCCTATCCGCTGGTGGTGTACCGCGACGGCAAAGAGCAGAAGCTGAACATCACGATGGCGGAAATGCCAGAAGATCTGTCTCTCAAAATCAGCGAATCCGTTGAGGAGGCCGATCGGGGTCAGGACTCTTCCGCCATGGAATCCAAAGATCTGGGGATCAGTGTTCAGGCACTGACCGACGATCTGGCTCAGGAATTCGGTTATCCCGGCGACGTGAACGGTGTCATCATTGCAGAAGTGAAACCGGACAGCATTGCTGAACAAAACGGTTTGCAGGTTGGTGAACTGATCGAAAAAGTCGGCACCACACAAATCACATCTCTGGAAGACTTCGAGACCGCAACCAAGGATCTCAATGTCAAGAAGGGGGTACTGATGCTGGTCCGACGTGGTAATCTGACCCGCTTCCTGGTGGTCAAGGAAAGGTAATCTCCCGCACTGTGATGAGTGCGATTGCAGAATGAGGGCGGTGAAACATTTTCACCGTCCTCATTTTTTTTGCTGCTGGCGATCCCGTTTTTCTTCCGCCGCACTTTTGCGAACATAGAGCGGGATAAGTTGAAACGGATCCTCACCGCCATGTTCCAGAAACAGGATGCGGCCCCAGCTGGCAACGGCGATCGCATCCGGTGCCCGCTGCTCCTCCGGTAACAGTTTCCACTCCTCCGGCCAGACTCCCCCTGGCAGCTGCCTGGTCAGTCGAGCCGGTCCCAGACCAGTATGACAGACCGCTTTCCGTTCCCGGCCAGCCCAGACATCGAGCGGTTCAGCCATGATTTCCGTAATTGGTTCCCAGCGAGACTCTGCAAACTGAAATCGCTGC
>JAGQQT010000181.1 GCA_020426065.1 Planctomycetaceae bacterium
CTTCATGATTCTCCCCTTTATTATTTTCATAAGTGTTTGATTTGTTTCAGGTTGTGTTCCCCGTCTGATATCCCACCAGGCGGAAGAGACCTCGGGAGAGGGACACGAAAATCCGAAAATCCTGGCAAATCTTGCCGAAATCCCCTGAATCACCAGTTGACGGCGGGAAAAAAGCAGTTTGAGAGCGAGGATTCGCTGCAAACCAGGTTTGAGGCAGGCTCAACAAACTGCTGTTGAGCGAAATCGGGACTGCTGATACGTTTCCGCATCGCAACGGCGGATGGATCCCCGTACGCACCTTGGAGAAACTCAAAAATGACCTGGCCGTT
Source organism: Planctomycetaceae bacterium (assembly GCA_020426065.1). Taxonomy (GTDB): domain Bacteria; phylum Planctomycetota; class Planctomycetia; order Planctomycetales; family Planctomycetaceae; genus Rubinisphaera. The sequence continues at coordinate 330 of JAGQQT010000181.1, forward strand.
CACCCGGATTGCCTGCCTGATCTGCCTGGCTTTCAGCACGCTGATTGCCGGCTGCCATACTACGCCGGTCAGTAACAGGAAACAGTTGCTGCTGGTGCCGGAACAGACCGAAATCACGATGGGAATGCAGGCCTACGAGGAAATCCTGGCCGATGAAACTCTCTCAAGCAATCCGCACTACGTCGAACTGGTCGAACGGGTTGGTAAACGAATCGCCCTGGCCTCCGGACACGATGAGTACGACTGGGAATTCCGCGTGATCGCCTCCTCAACCGTTAATGCGTTTGCCCTGCCGGGCGGGAAAGTGGCGGTATACGAGGGAATTCTGCCTCTCTGTGAAAACGAAGCAGGACTGGCCGTGGTCATGTCTCATGAAGTGGCCCATGCCATTGCCCGCCACGGCGGCGAGCGAATGACTCAGCAGGGACTGGCCAATGCCGCTGGTAAAGTGGTCGACCTGTACTCGCAGGATCGAGAAAAACGTGAGCAGGAGAGGATTCGGGCTGTCTTTGGAGCAGCCACGCAATATGGCTTCATTCTCCCTTACAGTCGCAAGCACGAATCCGAAGCGGACCAGATTGGTCTGATCCTGATGTCCCGCGCAGGTTATGACCCCCGGGAAGCACCTAAGTTCTGGAAACGCTTTGCCCAGCAAGGGGGCGAAAAGCCACCCGAGTTCATGTCCACACACCCTTCGGATGAACGACGAGCGGCAGACCTGGAAGAAATGCTTCCGGAAGCCCTCACCGAATACGAACAGGCCGAAGAACAACTGGCTCTTGGCAAACCAATCTTCATCTCGGGCAATCGCAACAATCTGCTCGCCCCACCACCCCAGCAAATCCTCCCTGCATCAGGCCAACTCACCGCTCCCAACACAGCCGATCCCTTCGGCCCGTAAATGAAGCAAAAGCCAGTTTGCCTTTCGGGTAGCGGAGGCGCTCCACGAAGCGGAAGCCCTGGAGACTGTACTCTCACACCCCTGAGCAACCTGTATCTGTGAAATCAAGCTCATGTGCCACTGCTCTGTGAGCCGTGTAAAGGCAAGTGGCGAATCTCTCGATCCTGTATGTCAGGTATTTGATGGTCCCAAGGTTCATTCCAGTGAATGATAAGCACGGCTCATAGAGCCGTGGCACACTGACCTTACTTCAAGTCCAGTCTACCGCAGTGTAGCATACTGATTTTGTAACGGACCCGGGTTTGCAGAAGACGCTGTCTTTGGAACTGCCTTCAGGCTCCGTTGAGTCAGCATACTCTCCTGGTCGACATTGAACTTGTCTTCGACCAGAAGTATTCTCAATTCAGCTTGAAAGTTCACCCAACGTTTCGAGGCAATGGAGTATCTGACCATGCTCTTTCGTGGCTGGTATCACGCTTGTCAGTTGGCTGAAATCAGTTTTCCACTGATTGTGGTCGGCATCTTTCTGCCGACATCGTGGCACGTTTCAGAAATTGGAATCTGTATGATCATCCCCATCGGTCTCGTGGGGGCGGTCCTCGGCATCATCTGGACGATTACCGGAATTCGTTCAGCCTGTCCGCTGTGTAGTACTCCCGGATACTGGGTGGTACCGGCTAAACGTTACCTGGCAATGGATTGTCCAGATTGCGGGCTGGTCGGTGGATGTGTTCATCGCGATCTACATCCCCGCACACTTTCCGAATTCACCGATGATGAGTCTTCTCTGAATAACGATCTGAAGTCAATTCCCTGAAACCTCTGACAGGTGGCAGAGCAAAATACTTAGTTGTCCTGGCTTTGCCTGGCGCGACGATCCATGTTGAACAGTGAACTTGATTTTCAGTTGATATAACCTCAGGCTGTTTCAGGAAATCCTCTGTCATTCGACATTAAACCTGAAGCAAACATTCACACAAACAAGACCTTTCACGGAGAAATGCAGTGGCTCAGATTCTCAACTCACTCCCTGCTGGCCCAACCAGTGAAGCAGAAATCGCCAGTTTCGAGACGCATATCGGCCACCGCCTTCCTGATGACTACCGTGCTTTTCTCTTGAAGGAAAATGGCGGACATCCTGAACCAGATGCATTCACGCTCAATATCTGGGGGCGAGCGGAGGAAGATATCGTGATGTGCTTTTTCCCCATGCAAGACCTCTCGATTTGTCCGGTCGACGTCAGTTTCGATGAGTTGCGAACCTGGCCGGTCCACTGTGCATGGAATGACCTCATGAATGATTTGAAGGACCTTTATGAAAAGGAACTTGATGAGGCGCTGCTTCCAATCGGCACAGATGGCTCAGGCAACTATTTTTGCATCGTTCTCGATGGTCCCCGCCGGGGCAGTATTCTGTTCCTGGAGCACGAGATGGCTGAGACCGAATTGCTGGCAGAAAGTTTCGAGTCATTTCTTGCCAGCCTCCGACAACGGGAACGCACCGACTACGCTCCAGAGTTGGGCTGAGGGCATCAAGCTGAGAACCGGATGCCATTCTCATTCTCAATAATGTATTGCACTTGTAGATGTCAACCTCGGCTCTACAGACGGGCGGGTGGTGGGGGTGAGCAAAGTGAAACCATGAATGCTCATCTGAGGTGGCTCATTTCATCAGCCCCCTGCCCCCCAAGGCAGGTTTTACGAAATACTCCAACGTATCAACATGGGGCATACTATTCACTGCTCAGTCTTCGTAAAGACTTACGAACTATCTCCACGCAGTCATACTCACAAGTGTGAGCAGGGCACCGGACACCACTTAACCATTGTTGCCTCATGCATTGCACACCGGTATTTGCCGCGACACAATGATGACTGGTTTGTGTCTGCGTTTCGCTGGGAGAGGGGTTCCATGCTGGTGAGAACATTATTGCTGGTCTGTCTGTTGTATTGCGTGTTTTCTTCCTCTGTGAGAGCAGAGGATGTGACGCGGGAGCAGGCGGAGCAGGCGTTGCAGCAGGCGATTCGGTTTTATTCCACGCAATGCAGCAAGCATGGAGGTTATGTCTGGCGGTATAGCCTCGACCTTAAGTTGAGCGAAGGGGAAGCAGAAACGGATGCCGATACAATCTGGGTACAGCCGTATGGAACCCCTTCGGTTGGACTGGCGTTTCTGGAAGCGTATCGGGCAACTCAAAAATCAGCATATCTGGAAACTGCAGAACAGGCAGCCTCTGCACTGCTGGCTGGTCAGATGCAGTCGGGCGGGTGGTATTATTCGATTGCGTTTGCTCCAGAGGAGCGACGGAAATGGGGTTACCGGGACAACGAACGATTCCGGCTGGATCCATCCCGCAAGAACAAAACAAATATCACGACTCTGGATGATGATACCACTCCCGCAGCAGTGCGGTTTCTGATTGAACTGGATCGGGAACTGAAATTTGAAAACCGGAAACTGCATACCGCAGTGGAGTTCTCTCTGGATGCATTACTGAAAGCCCAGCATCCGAGCGGTGGCTGGTCGCAGAACTGGGATCGACATCCCGACCAGAAAGAAGGTCCGGATTTCCCCATCCTGGCTGCCAGTTATCCGAAATCATGGCCACGAGAATGGGACAACCAGTGGACCGGCAAGTATTACCTGAACGACAATGTGCAGGGGAACATGGTTGCCACGATGCTGCTGGCATGGAAAACTTATTCAGAGACACGCTACCTGAACTCAGCGATCGCCGGTGGAGAGTTTCTGATTCGAGCCCAGATGCCGGACAAACAGCGCGGCTGGGCACAACAGTACGATGAAAAGATGCATCCTGTCTGGGACCGTAAATTTGAGCCACCCGCAGTCAGCAGTGATGAAACCCAGGAAGCGATTGTCACATTAATTGAGCTGTACGATGCCACTGGAGAATCCCGGTTTCTGGAACCAATCCCCGACGCACTGGACTGGCTGAAACGTTCGGAACTTCCCGAAGGAAATCTGGCCCGGTTCTATGAACTGGAAACCAACAAGCCCCTCTATTTTGTAGTCGTGGGCAAAGTCTATCAGTTGACTTACGATGATAAGAATCTACCTACGCACTACGGGTTCAAAATCGACTCGAAAGTAGAAGGCCTGTCGAAACTGCTGGAGAAAGCGCAGGCGGGCAAACGGAATCTGTTTGTGCGGTCCCGCCCTTCTTCCGGCAAGGTCAGCGGCATCATTGCGAACCTTGATGAGCGAGGCGCCTGGGTGGAAGAGGGGAACATGAAGGGATTCAACAAGGCATCCAGAGAAGGCGTGATTGAATCAGAAACGTTTGTGAAAAACGTGCAGACTCTGGCCGAATATCTGAAACCTTAACCGTCTCTCAGTTCCGCAACTCATCTGCCGCCAGCGATTCGGCATCGGTTTCGAACTGTTCGAGGATGGTTTCTTCGTGTTCGCTGACCGCTTCCAGATGAGCGGCATCTCCCTGCTGGCCCTTTCTCCGCTGATCCAGTTCCTGAATGCGGGTGATCGGGCCGTAGAGGATCAACATGTCATGCTGGCGAACTTCGGTATCAGCTTCCGGTGCTCCCAGATAGCTGCCACCTTGTCGTTGAATTCCCAGGACGAGGACACCTTCATCTGGCAGTCGCAAATTTTTCAGCGTTTTTCCGGCCAGCCAGTCCTGCTTCTCGACGTGCATTTCGGTGACCGCATAGCCCTCCTGCAACTGCAGAATGGCGACATAATCCCGCACCTCCAGCCGGCCGAATTTCCTTAACGACCACGAGATCAGCTTGTTGAGATTTCGTTCCACCCAGCGACTGGCTGAGAAAATCCAGAGCAGTGCCATACCGACCATCAGGACAGAAATGGTTTTCATCTGCAGTCCGGTATCGCGAAACTGCATCAGGGAAATCATCACGCTGGCCACAACCGTGGCAATCCCCAGGTTGCCCAGCAGCATGAGGATCATCAGAATGCGTCGACGAACCGGGTGATTGACAATCGCTTCCGATTCACTGGTGGTAAACCCGCAGCCGGTAAACGCAGAGCGGGCCTGAAAGCGGGCCATTTCCCGGGAAATGCCAGTCAGCATCAGCGCCATGGCCGCAACGCGTGTGACCAGCAGCGAGAGAAACAGAGTCATCAGCAATGAAAAAACAGCTATCATGAGGGCATCCCTGCAAGAATTCTGCAGGAGTATAGCCAATTCCCATCATCTTGAAATTGCTGATTTTTTCAGATTATTGCTGAGTCACGAAATGACTCTTCAGCAGACGGTATACAGACTTGGCCCGCGACTGGAACCGGGAGGCCTTGCGGATCCGTCCCATGGGAGTGATCTGAATTTTGACCTTCTGTGAATTGCTCAACTTGCCACGAGATTTTACAACTGCGGAGGCATCGACCGTGACGCAGACTGGCTGTTTATCCTGAGATCGGCCCCAGCCACCAAACAGTGTCTTGCGGCCAATCTGGATTTTTACCACCCCTTCGCGGACTTTCAGCAGCTTGCCTTTATGCTCATCGACAAAGCCATGCAGCTTGAGAATCAGGAAGTCATCGAACAGCACCGCTCCCAGATCTGCTTCAAAGACAAACGAATTCCCCGGATTCTCTTCCTTTTCCTTCTGCTGGTGGACATCCTGCCGTTTGATGAGAGTGGTGCGGTTACGCCCTTTGTTTTTTGACTCATACAACGCAGAATCTGCACGCTTCAGGACAGATTCGAGTGAATCATTTGGTTCGACCTGAGAAACGCCAAAGGAAGAAGTGATCTTCAGCGACGGGGCCAGGTCAAACGTCAATTTCGGGATGAGTGCCCGGAATCTTTCGGCCCGTTTGACTGCCAGTTCTGCATCCAGCTCCGCACAAATAATGACGAATTCTTCCCCACCGTAGCGGGCCACAAATTCGCTGGTATAGGTTTCTTCGCGGAGCAGTCGCGCCAGCTTGACCAGAACCTCGTCTCCGGCCGCATGACCATAGGTGTCGTTGATCGATTTGAAGTGGTCAATATCGAGATAGATCACCGAGAACAGATTGTTGTGATCTTCGTTGAAGTTGCTCATCGCTCGCGAAAGCTGGTTTTCCAGCGTGCCCCGATTGGCTACACCGGTGAGGGCATCGCGGCTGGCTTCCAGAGCCAGTTGACGATACTGAGCGGACTCAACCAGATTCTGGTCCTTGACACGATAGAACTCACTGACGCCTGACATTTCCCCATTATCGTCAAACAGGGGAATCGTCTGCACTTCCAATTCCACCCACTCTTTATCCGGGCAGGTGACTTTCAGCTCTGATGTTTCCGCAATCTGCATCCGCAGTGCTTTGCGGAGCGGCAGTTCTTCCTGGGGAAGAAATTCCTGGTACATATTGGCCTGGGGGAACAGTTCTGCCGTAAATTCACACCCGGTCAGATCATCCTGATGGTGCTGGAAGATTTCGCGGCAGCCCCGATTGGCCAGCAGGATTCTGCCATCGGCATCGGTAATCACAAAGCCCTTGTAGGTTTGTTCGATCGAATACAGATACGAGAACACATTGCACAACGAAGTCAGTGCCAGTGACCCGGATGAGGATTCGAGTGAATTATTGAGTCCACTGGGGGTACCATATTTACGGATCATTTCCTCTCCCCCCGTGCTCAGCCAGCGAATAAGCGTTTGCACTACGCTGGCATCGTAGAGGGTTCCCGATTTTTCGGTGAGGTATTCGATAATTTCTTTCTGCGTTTTAGCTTCTCGGTAAACCTGGTCCCGCGTCATCGATTCATAAACATCAGCCACGGCCAGAAGTCGGCCAGCCTGGGAAATATCCCGGCCAACCGGTCGCAAATAATCTTCCAGACCAGAGTAAGGCAGCTGGGCTTCGACAATGATTTCCCGAATCTGCTGCGGAACTCGACAGACCTGCAGAATGTCTTCCGCAATTGAAGTCCGCAGGCCCATCAGCGAAGCTTCTTCCACTGTGTAGGAACCGGGCTTGTAGAGGATATGGTCGGGAATTCCGATTTTCCCGATATCGTGCAGCATGGCTGCCATTTCAATATTCTGAATCGCTTCGGCATTCCAGCAAAGTTGTTTAGCCAGACCGACGGCGATCAAAGAGACTCGTCGTGAGTGGAGAAAGGTATTTTCGTCCCGATAGTGCAACGATGTGAGCAGGTCGCGCAGAATGCTCGGCGCAACCGGGCATTTTGATGGAGAATCCAGGTTGATCTGCTCCAGTTCAATTGCACGACAATGCAACTGCATCAGCGATGTGAGCCCCCGGGGAGCAACGGGAACGGGGCGCATCGATGCATTCGGTTTGCTGCGGTTGTGTCCTGCGACTGCTTCCATCAACATCGAATCCGTCCCAAAAACTAGATCTGCCAAGTCCAACGGGATCAGTTGAGGCGCTGAGTTCCCGTTTTTGAACAAAGAAAGTGCCGTCTCCGGTAACTGCATATGAAACCGGATTCTGCAACTGGTATGAGAAGCGTAGAACAGCTTCTGCAAAGAAGTGCATACCGGAAGAGAATTCAAGCCCGATTC
>JAGQQT010000182.1 GCA_020426065.1 Planctomycetaceae bacterium
CTCCGAAGAAATCGTTTCGAGCCCAGTATCGGGAGCGGCAAAATCAGCGACAGAATTCTGCCTGATTCATGAACGCTTCTGGCGCCCTTCGAGAACTCGTGAATAAACGTCACGAATCCGGCTCGACATAAACTGGTGATGAAACTGTTCCCGGAACCGCTGGCGGCCTTGTTCCCCCAGCCTGCTCCTCATCTCAGCATCTCCGGCAAGTGTGATCAGTGCGGAACTGAGTGCGGAGAAGTCATTGCGCGGAATCAGAAATCCGGTCTGATCAGGAATGGCGACTTCGCGGGCCCCATCGATATCAAATGAAACAATCGGCTTACCGCTCAAAAGTGCCTGAGGCAGAACACGAGCCAGTCCTTCCCACTGACTGGTGTGAGCGACAATTTCGACCGCCTGCATGAGCGTGGGAATCTGTTCGGGGGGGACCAGTCCTGTAAAAATGAAATGTTCGGTCAGGCCGAGTTCAGCGATCTGTTTTTGAAAGGTTTCTCTGAGAATTCCATCACCGATAAACAGAAACTTGACATTCGGGACCGCCCGGATGACATCAGGTGCGACCTTGAGAATGGCATCGTGTCCTTTGAGAGGAAACAGCCGTCCGATTTTTCCAATGAGAATCGTTTCCTGATCCAGACCCCATTGCTGACGGAGGGTGTCTCGATGCGTGGGATCTGCCAGAAACGGAGCGGTGTCGAAACCGCTGTAGATTGTGGTGTAGCGATCCGCTTCAGCAATGCCTGCCTGAAGATACTGCCGAGTCATAGCATCGGCCACGCTGATGTAATGATCAGTCCAGCGGGCGGCGATCTGTTCTGCCAGCCGATAAGCGGAAAAGGCGAGTGGATGCTGTCCGTAATGAAAAGCTGCACCATGAATGGTATGAACACAGGGAAGTTTCAGACTCCCCGCCGCTTTTCTCCCCAGGATTCCAGCTTTTGAACTGTGGGTATGCACCAGGTCGGGACGGAGCGATTTGAGTTGCCTGCGAATATCCCGGTAGGCCTGAAACTCTCGCCAGGGATGAATGTTTCGCCGCAAGGAGGGGAGTTCAATCAGGCGGCAACCAGACTTCGCCGCTCGCTCCATCAATGAACCTTCCGGGCCGAGGGCTGGGCCGGTGATGAGCGTGACGTCATCACCGAAATCGGCGATATGATCCTCCACGGTGAGCAGCGTATTCTCCTGAGCCCCTCCCACAATCAGACGTGTAATGATGTGTGCTATTTTCACGATGGTCGAGAGTTTCTCACGAATTGACTTCTGAACTGGATGATGTTCAGAATGGCTTGCTTATCAGAACTATTGTGGACAGGAAGAAGAACCGATGGCAACCGGATCTCGAGTGGATCGTACTATAGGACTGTTCGCCATACGAGCGTATCAGAAGTGGATCTCGCCCTATAAGGGTTACCGCTGTGCTCATCGGCTCTATCATGGTGGCGAAAGCTGCTCCGAGTACGCCAGTCGAATCCTGAATGAACAGGGATGGCGGAAATTGCGTTCGAAAATGAAAGACCGGTTTGCTGCCTGCCGAAATGCCGCTCGATTCCTCAAATCTGAAGCCATGACCGACGCGAACGAGGGTGAAGCTTCCGCTTCAGAAGAACACACTGGCAGTAAATCCAAGTCGAAACAGAGTTGGTGTGACTCCTGGATGGTGTGTGATGGGTGCCATTTTCCGGGCTGTGGTGGGCTGGATATCCCTGATGCAGGATGCGATGCGGGGGGTTGTGACGGGTGTGGCTGAGTTTTTCGAATTTTTCTGGCGAGGCCCAAGAACGTTCCTTGCATCTTCCCGGCTGGCACCGTTAGATGTCATATTGCCGCAACTTCCTGCTGTTGTGGGTGTTGCGTGATCTGGTGTCCTTGTTCAGTATTTGAATTCAGTGAACGGATCAATAATACTCAACGAATGAGAACCAATTCGTATTTGATGATTTAACCACATGAACTTTGCCCTGACAGGGCACTACTTAGCTACTGAAGAATGTCATGCTCTCAGTGATTGAACGATTGCGAATCGGCCTGATTGGTGCCGGACAGAACATGTGTCAGAAGCATATCCCGGGTTTTCAGGCCATTTCGGGAGTAGAGCTGGCTGCGGTCTGTAATCGTCATCCCGAAAGCACAGCCCAGGTCGCGCAGAAGTACGGTATTCCACAGACATTCAATTCCTGGGAAGAGCTGGTTGCCAGCGATTCAGTCGATGCAATTGTTATCGGAACCTGGCCGAATCTGCATTGCGAAATTACCTGTGCAGCATTGGCTGCCGGAAAGCACGTACTGACTGAAGCCCGAATGGCGGCGAGTCTGGCTGAAGCGCAGCAGATGCTGGAAGCGTCCCGCAAGGCTTCTCATCTTACGACGATGGTTGTTCCCAGCCCGTTCGGCCTGCAATACGGTCCCTATCTGGATGAGATGGTTTCCTGTCGATTTCTGGGTGATCTCCGTGAAATGGTGGTCATCGGGGCTAATGAAGCTTTCTGGGATTACACACAGCCGATGCATCCCCGGCAGGATCGGCGCTTGAGTGGTATCAACGTATTGAGCTTGGGAATTCTGCACGAAACCGCTTGTCGGTATGCTCCTGCAACCACGAAAGTCTTTGCTCAGTCGAAAATCTTCGAACCAAAACGCCCCATTATCAACTCTGTTGAATGGGATCAAGTGACTGTGCCGGACAGTCTGCAGGTTGTTTCCCAGCTGGAAGGGGGCGGGCGGGGCTTGTATCACATCAGTTCGATTGCCCTGTTTGGTCCAGGACATCATGTGCATCTTTATGGATCGGAAGGAACGATCAAAATGTCATTTGAGCCGGGGCCTCCATACCAGGAAACCGTCTGGATGGGCCGGATTGGTGGCGAAGAGATAACAAAACTGGAGCTGGCGCCGGAAAAACTGGGCCAGTGGAATGTGGAACAGGAATTTGTGGGCGCAATTCAAGGCCAGAATGAGGTCAAACTGAACAGTTTTGAGACCGCTCTGGAAGGAATTCGGTTTACAGCCGCCGTCGACAAGAGTGCGGAGCTGGGGCAGACCGTTGAACTGAGTTCGCTGTAACCTGCCTGCCGCCAGGAGATTAGGGGAATTCTTCAGGGATGATTGTAAGAATTACGAGCCGAATTTTTCCTGACACTCATCTTGACTCAATTTCGGGAAACTGAGAAAGTCCGCCCCTGATCGCCGAGAGTCCGTCTCGTTGCTCGAACGAATGCGGGACTTTGCGAAAAAAATGATAAGTGCATGGAGCACGCATCACAGCGGATTTTCTGTTCTCTGAAACCGCTCGACGTCCAGATGATTAGCAAAGGAGTGCCTGACGTGAAACGATTCACCCTCTTGGCGATGTGCCTGGGATTGATTCTGTCCCTTTCGACCAATCAACCGTCCGCTGTCGCCCAGGGGACGGCCGCCGCTCAGCCCAAGAAAACAGTGGGCCTGATTGACATGGCTCATCTGTTCAAGGAGTACCGCAAGTTTTCCGACCTGCGTGATCAACTCCGTAATGACATCAAAGCCAGCGATGAAAAAGCCAAGCAACTGGCAGAACAGCTGCAGGCCATGCAGGCTAAGATGAAAGAACTGAAGGAAGGAACTCCTGACTATCAGCAGCTCGAATCTCAGTTGATTCAGCAGTCAACCCAGTTCGAAGCCTTCCGCAAAACCCAGCAGAAAGATTTCCTGCGTCGGGAATCCAAGATCTACAAAGATGTGTACATGGAAGTTGTTGAAGCTGTCGGTCAGTATGCATCGTACTACAACTACGATGTCATCATCCGCTTCAGCCGCGACGGCGTGGAAGAAACTGACAATGCTCAGGAACTGATTCAGAACATGAACCGCCAGGTGGTCTGGTTCAACAAAGGGATCGATATTACCGATGCCGTTCTGAAGTATTTGAATCAGAAATATGCTCCAGCGACAGCAGCAGCTCCTGCCGGTACCGAGACGAAGTAATTTGTCTCTGGATTCCGGAAGCTGATTCTGGAGTGCGTATTTCGAGGAGAACGAATCGAACGAGTCGGTATCTGGGCCAGATATCGGCTCGTTTCGCGTTCCAGACAGACCATCACAACTCACATGGACGGGGGAAGTGTCATGCAGCAACGTCATCAACAGACGATATCGCGCCCCGCTCAGGTGTGTGGGTACGGCCTGTTTACCAATGCGGAAGTGAAGGTCAATTTTCTGCCTGCAGCAGAGAATCACGGCATTGTATTTCAGCGGACGGATTTGCCGGGACAACCAACTGTGCCCGCTCTGTCTGACTGGATTGCACCGGAAGAACGACGCACCAAGCTGGTGCGTGGCGAAGCATCGGTGGAAATGATCGAGCATGCCATGGCGGCACTGGCAGGCCTGCAGATTGATAACTGCCTGGTGCAGGTCAATGGACCAGAACTGCCCGGCTGCGATGGTTCATCACTCCCTTATGCGGCCGCATTACTGGATGGTGAGCCTGTGCTCCAGAATGCTCTGCGGGAAGTGCAGATCATTCGGCAGTTCCATCAGCTGGAACTGGAATCAGCAGAACTGGAAATCAAACCGGCAACGGATGCCCTGCGAATCCGCTACGAACTGGATTACGGCGAAGGTTCCGTGATTCCGTGTCAGTCTGCCGAGTTTGAAATCACTCCGGAAATCTTTGTTACCAAAATTGCCTCTGCCCGCACCTTCGTGCTGGAGCAGGAAATTGCCTATTTGCGGAGTCGAGGTTACGGCCAGCATGTGACCGCAGGAGACCTGCTGGTGTATGGACCGCACGGTCCGGTTGGCAGCGAGTTGCGAGCTCGCAACGAATGTGCCCGCCACAAGCTGCTTGATTGCCTGGGAGATCTGGCATTGTGCGGTTGTGATGTGATCGGTTCTGTGCGTGCCTGCCGTAGTGGGCACCGACACAATCATGCCCTGGCCCGATATGTTCGTAGTCTGAAACAGTCAGAGTCTGGTCCCGTGGCCCGTGTTGCCTGAAGGGGAAACGTGCTGGGGAGTATTGAGTTCAAGGAGAGAAAAGATGACCGAGAAGACAGTCAAAATGATGGTGGTTGGAGTTGGTGCCCTGGGTCGACATCACGCCCGGATTCTGTCCGGCTTGCCGGGAGTCGAGTTGTGTGGCGTTGCAGACCCTAATCAGGCTCAGGGGGAAGCAGTGGCCAATGCCCACGGCACTCGCTGGGTTGCGGATTATCGGGACCTGATTGAAGAGTGCGATGCGGTTTCGATTGTTGCTCCCACAAAACTGCATCATCAGATCACGATCGATTGCATACAGTATGGTTGTGATGTGTTGGTGGAAAAACCACTCACGGCCGATGTCAGCCAGGCAGAAGAATTGCAGTCCCTGGCCCTGGCGAACGATGTCATTCTGCAGGTGGGGCATATCGAGCGATTCAATCCTGCGTTTGAAGCCGCCTGTGAAGCGTTGACCTCTGTCCCGCGTTACATCCGGGCGGAACGTCTCAGTCCGTTTCCATTCCGTTCGCTGGATATTGGTGTGGTCCATGATCTGATGATTCATGACCTGGAACTTGTCCTGCATCTGACAGGCCGAATGCCGGATCGGGTTCAGGCAATCGGAACCAGTCTGATGGGACCTCAGGAAGATACCGTGCAGGCCCGCCTGACTTTCCCTGGCAATGTGATTGCCGATCTGACAGCCAGCCGGGTGGAACCTGCGGCCAGACGTGCGATTTCCATCTGGAGTCACACTGAAACGATCAGTTGCGATCTGCACACACGCACTGTTTCTGTGCTGCGTCCCACTGAAGAACTGTTGTCTGGCCCCACGATGGAACAGCGGATGCGGGCTGGCGAACCGGTCGATCAGTTGAAGTCCCGTGTCTTTGGGGAATTCATCGAAAACCAGACGATTCAGGGTGGCGATGCCGATGCCCTGACAGCAGAACTGTCCGAATTTGTTGATGCGGTCAGGACCCGGAAATCACCCCGTGTGGACGGCACTGCCGGACTGCAGGCGGTGAAAGTTGCAGAGCTGGTGCTGGAGTCGCTGGAGAAATCGCTCGTCGATGCCCGCAAAGAAGCGGAACGAATCAGCCACGCTGCCTGAATCATTAAGCGGGAAGTGGTCAGTTTCCGACCACTTCCATTTCGTTGATGATATCCCACTGTGGATGCAGATGCCGCAATGCTTCCTGAGCCAGCTGCTTCTGATAGTAGGATGTCAGCTGGCCGGTCATGCGGATCTGGTTATTGACGAGTTCACAATGAGCCCGTCTGGAGATTTCGAACGAGGCGGACTGCAGTGCAGTGCGAACCATCTGTTCGAGAGAATGCTGTCCATCAAGGCGGAATGTGTTCGTCGTCGGCATGTTCTCAGTCCATAGCTGTGCGTGAAGCGGGGAACCGAACAGGAATCCAGTGCCACTCATGCGATAGTGTTTTGTTGCCTGCGCAAACTTTTATCGCGGTAGATTTGGGTTACTGGGGGATCAGAACAGACCAGCCGTGCTGGGCTCCCTTTTTCTTCGTCGTTTAGCCGTCTCTGGTCTGATTGAAAACAGAACCCGGATTCGACTTGAGGAAAAACACTGCCCGGCTGGCTTCTGCAATCGCGTTATCGAATTCGAAGCGTTCAACCCGGGGAATTGGATTAATCAGTCCAGGCTGATTAAACTTCACTGACAGATCTCTTCCTTTGTGCAGTGAGTTGAACCCATGCGAATGATTCTGTGCGGTTGTCTGTTTCTCGGTGCTGTCCTGTTGGCAATGTCTGATTCGCGGGCGGATGAAAAGGTTGAACTGCTACAGCAGGCCCGCCAGGCGATGCAGGCTGAAAAGAGTGAGCAGGTTGTCGAACTGCTCAGCCAATACCTGAAGCTCTCTCCCGACGATGCTGGAGCCTGGTATCAGCGGGGAGTGCATCACTTCCGGATTCTCAAGTTCCAGGAATCAGTCTCGGATTTTGATCGTTATGTGGAATTGAATCCGAGTGCGGAACGCAAACTCTGGGAGCGGGGGATCTCGCACTATTACGCCGGGATGTTTCGTGAAGGAGCGGAGCAGTTCGCCCTGTATCAGACGTACCACGACAATGATGTTGAGAATTCAGTCTGGCGGTTTTTATGCATGTCCAAACGGGAAGGGATCGAGCCCGCAAGAAAGGAAATGCTGCCGATCAAAAACGATCCCCGTATTCCGCTGATGGAGGTGTACGCGATGTTCCGCGGGGAATCGACCCCGGAAAAAGTGCTGGAAGTTGCCCGGGCAGGAAAACCTGCTGACGAAATCCTGCAGGGTCAGCTGTTTTATGCTCAGCTGTACCTGGCCATCTATTACGATGCCATGGGAGATGCCACCAAAGCCGAACAGTATGCCCTGCAGGCCTGGAAAGATCACGAACAGACCCAGAACATCAGCCGCTACATGTGGCACGTTGCCCGAGTCCATGCCGAAGACCTGAAAGCCAAACGGGAAGCGGCAGTGAAGAAGCCGTGAGGGGGGCGGAATGAATCAATTGGTTCGAACCACGGTTTTCCAGTCTCTAAACGAGGATCCCCAAAGGCAAATCCCCTTAGGAAGATGAATCTGCTTCACTAATTTTATAGACAAAAGTAAAAACTAGAATCTGCAGATTTAAGATTGCGGCATTGGAGATTAGTCCAAGCAATGTCAATGCCCGCCATGTCAGGTCGGCAAGTTCCGGCGATAGTGAACGTGTGAGAAAACTGAAGAAGTAGAGAGAATATGCAGCGAT
>JAGQQT010000183.1 GCA_020426065.1 Planctomycetaceae bacterium
TTGGGTTGAGCGGCGAATCGATCACGATTGGCTTCGTACAGCTTCAAAAGAATCTGCTGCTCCTGGGCACTGGGAGAACGTGAAGTCAATAACCGGAACATCTGCAGCACAGCCTGTTCCGGTTTGTCTGGAGTCTGCTGCAACTGGCGATGAGCCAGCTGCCGGGAGGCCTCGACAAACTGAGGGCCATTGAGCATGACAAATGCCTGGAGTGGAGAAGACGTTTTCTCCCGCTTCACCTGGCAGACATCTCGTTTGGCAGCATCAAAGGTTGTCATGGCCGGAGCGGGACTGGTGCGTTTCCAGTAGGTGTAAAGACTGCGGCGATAAAGTCCTTCTCCTGAACTCCGTTTGCTCGGCTTGAACGAGTCTTCCAGTTCATAGGGATGAACCGGCGGACCACCCTGTTTCTGAACCAGCAAGCCGCTGGTGGCCAGAGCGTTATCCCGCAGCATTTCTGCCGAAAGCCGATGAGCAGGGTAGCGGGCCAGCCATGTGTTCGTGGGATCCTGCTTGAGTTCCTGCGGTTCCACTCGGGATGACTGCCGATAAACGGAGGACATCACAATCTGCTTCAGTAAACGCTTAATATCCCAGCCATGCTGCTGAAAATCGCTGGCCAGCCAGTCGAGCAGTTCCGGATGAGAGGGGGGCATTCCCTGACTGCCAAAATCTTCGGGCGTGCGGACGAGTCCCTGCTCAAAGATCAGTTGCCAGTAGCGATTGACGGCCACCCGCGCAGTCAGCGGATGTGCGGGCGAGGTCAACCAGTGTGCCAGTGCGAGTCGGTCTGGTGCTTCATTTTCCGGCAGCAGGGGAAAGATGCTGGGGACATCCGTCTTCACCTCTTCGGCAGGAGCAGAGTACACGCCCCGCACCAGCCGGAACGTTTTGCGAGGCTCTGGTTTCTCACGCATCACCATGATTTCCGGAATTGGTTCCACAGCAGAGCAATACTGCTGCCGGGCATCTTTTAATGCATTCCGGGCACTGGTTATCGGCGGGCTGAAACGGACTTCGAAATAACCGCGCAAATCCTGTTCGGAGATCGACTGCCGGGCGGAAGCGAAGTTTTCGTATAACTGATCCAGCGTTTGTCCGTCGAACAAATGTCGGATTTCCAGAGCGGCCAGTTCGCGGGCAAACACCTGAAAATCATCGACTTTTCCGTTGGTGAATCCCCGATCTCGAAACCGTTCTCCGATATTGATGTGGTCCTGCCCACCGCCGACAAACGACTTTGTCAGCTCATCGAGTACGATTTTTTTTTCAGCCCGCTGTCCGTTGATCCACAGCCCGATGCCGCTCGCTTTACTGGAGCCATCGTAGGTGAAGGCCACATGCAACCATTCGCCGACGGGAATTGGGGCTGCGGTTTGCACACTGATCGCATTGCCCGGCAGAAAATGAATCAGGGATCCGGTCAGTTTGCCATCTTCAATCAGCAGTTCGTAACCCCGGCTCCCGGCATCGGTCCACGCACGGGAACGATGAAAAATGACGGCTCGATCTTTCACATCCGGAGTCTGCATCCAGAGCGAAACCGTAAACGGTTCCCAGCGCTGAAAGTTTCCAACGGTCAGCGGAACCACATCGTCGCCCGTCAACTGAACGGCCTGACCATGTTTTCCGGGAACTCCCTGATTATTCCCGCGTATTTCCTCTTCGAAATCCAGATACGCAATCCGTCCTGGAATTCGGGGATGAGCGGAAGCTGGAGCAGATTTGTCATCAGTGCCCGGAAGTTTCTCGCTCCCCTGACCGTCCTCTTCAGGAGCCTGCAGAGATTCTGCATCCCGCCAGGCGATGTAGGCTGCCTGTTCCTGTTCACGGGTCTGATTGAGCAGACTTTCCGCTTCCGAGATTTTCTGCTGCCAGGCTGCGAGCGCCTGCTTCTGGGCATCGGTTGCCATCAGCAGTGTGGGCGTGGGGACTGACGAAGTGAAAAACGAATAGAGCCCGGCTTCCTCAATGTTGTCAAAGAATGAAGCGAGCTGGTAGTACTCCGTTTGTGTGATCGGATCGTATTTGTGGGAATGGCAACGGGCACATTCCATGGTCAATCCCAGGAAGGCGGTGGCTACCGTTTGTGTGCGGTCCGCCACGTATTCCACCCGAAACTCTTCTGGAGTTGACCCCCCTTCCACTTTCTGGGGATGCAGACGATTAAATGTGGTAGCAAGAATCTGCTCGTCAGTTGCTTCCGGCAGCAGATCTCCGGCGAGCTGTTCGGTCACAAACTGATCGTATGGCTTATTGCGATTGAAGGCCCGGATCACCCAGTCCCGCCAGGGCCAGACGTACCGGTCCCGGTCGACCTGATAGCCGTAGGTATCGCTGTAGCGGGCTACATCCAGCCAGTCGGAAGTCATCCGTTCCCCATAGGCTTCCGAGGCCAGGAGTCGATCCACTGCTGCTTCATAGGCAGCTTCGGAAGGATCTTTGAGGAACGCGTCCAGCTCTTCTAGATTAGGTGGGAGGCCGGTTAAATCAAACGTCACCCGACGCAACAGAGTTTCAGGAGCAGCGGGCAAATTCGGTATCAGATCATGCTCCCGCATGGTCTGATACAGAAATCGATCGATCGGACTGCGGGACCAGGTATCATCCGGATGAACCGGGGGTTCGGAGGAAATGATCGGCTGAAACGCCCAGTGCTGGGCATAGGGGGCACCCTGCTCAATCCATTTTCGAATCAGCTCTCGCTCGGCCGGAGTGATTTCTTTTTTTGATTCGGGGGGAGGCATTCGCTCATCGGGATCATCCGAAAGCATCGTTCGCAGCATTTCACTCGTATCGGGTTGATCGGGATGAATCGTGTCTGCGGCAATGGCCGCATCACGATCATCCAGCCGCAGATCTGCTTCACGGCGCTCGGTATCCGGGCCGTGACAGAAGAAGCACTTATCCGAAAGGATCGGACGAATATCCCGATTGAAACTGACTCCACGCTCCGCTGCCTGGGCTGGCAGAAATGAAACGCTCATCAGAAATGGAAGGATCAAACAGAGGGAAATTCTGAGCATTGGTTTTCAAAGTCCGAATTTCAAGAGGAAGGATTGAGGGAGTGCTTCAGGACAGGATGCTCTGAACCGGATGATGCTCTTCGACTCCGGTCAGCCTGAAGTTAAGTCCCTGGTAGGAATAGGTGAGCCGGGTATGGTCAATCCCCAGGCAGTGCAGGATGGTGGCCTGCACATCATGCACGTGGACCGGGTTTTCGATCACGTGGAAACCGAGTTCATCTGTCTGACCGTAACTGACACCAGGTTGAATGCCACCCCCGGCAAACCACATCGTGAATGCCTGAGGATGATGATCGCGACCCTGGCTGCGTCCCAGAGCGGCGGAGGCTTCCACCATGGGTGTCCGGCCAAATTCACCGCCCCAGACAATCAATGTGTCTTCCAGCATACCCCGCTCTTTGAGATCGGAAATCAGGGCCGCACAGGCCTGGTCGGTGATTGCAGCCTGACCAGCCACTCCCCCTTTGACATTGCTGTGATGATCCCATCCGGCATGATAGACCTGAATAAAACGGACACCTCGCTCGGCCAGCCTGCGAGCCAGCAGACAGTTATTGGAAAATGCTTTCTTGGGATCGTCTGGCTGTGCTCCATAAGCGGCCAGTGTTTCAGCAGTTTCCTGCGAGTAGTCCATCAGTTCGGGAGCTCGCATCTGCATCCGGAACGCCATTTCATAGGCGGAGATTCTGGTTGCGATTTCGGGATCGCCCACCCGTTCCTGCTGCTGTTGATTCAGGTTTCGGATCACATCGAGAGATTCCCGCTGCATCTGGCGAGTCAATCCGGGTGGATTCGAAACGTGCAGAATGGGATCACCCTGACCGCGAAACGGAACCCCCTGATGTTTCGAGGGAAGAAACCCGGCCGACCACATCCCGGAACCGCCGCTCAGGTTGCCGCCACTTTCCAGCACGACAAAAGTGGGCAGGTCGTTCGCTTCATTTCCCAGACCATAACTGAGCCAGGATCCCATGCTGGGCCGCCCCGGCACACCGAAGCCCGTATTCACAAACAGTTGAGCGGGGGAGTGGTTGAACAGATCCGTATGGACGGACTTCACCACCGAGATGTTATCGACAACTTTGGCCAGATGGGGGAGCTGATCGGAAAGTTCGATTCCCGACTCCCCATACCTGGCAAACGGGAATTGCGGAGCCAGTACAGCGGCATCCGGTTGAATGAATGCATAACGCTGCCCCTTGACGACGGATGGCGGAATTGGTTTTCCTTCCAGTTCTGCCAGCTTGGGCTTGGAATCAAACAGTTCCAGCTGACTGGGAGCCCCCGCCATGAACAGGTAAATGACCCGTTTGGCTTTCGGTGGAAAATGCGGACCCTGCGGTGATTGACTGGAAGCGAGGGCGGGAGCAGCACTCATTCCCCCGGCACTCAGCAGGGATGCCAGGGCGATTCTGCCGACACCGACCCCGCATGTTTCCAGAAAATGACGACGGGCGATTCCCGATTCGAATCCAGACATATTCTGTCCTGATATTGGAATAGATTGATCCATTCCCCTATTTTGAGGCCCCCGGACACCGGTGGCAAGTCTGGCTCCTGAGATTGTGAGGGCATCACCTCATTGCAGAACATCTTTGTTCAGATCCGATATTGATCCAAAACCCTGATTTTTTTAGCCTCACTGGGGAGTGAGTACCCGGTTTGAGTTGACGGAATGGCCGGAATAGATCATCCTCTTCGACTCGCTCCTCAGAGTGGACTCACTCTAGGGGGAGTTTTACCGAGTTATCAACAGACACTGGTCTTTTTTACAGGCACGAAGCGAAGTCATTCATGGCATCAAAATCCAAAATTGAAAAGCAGAAGCGCAATACCGCTCTGGTGAAGAAGTTCGAGGAACGCCGCAAGGCCCTGAAAGCTGCTGGTGATTACGAAGCACTGGCCAAGCTGCCCCGGAGTTCCAGCCGGACCCGTCTGCGACGCATCTGCCAGCTGACTGGACGTCCTCGCGGAAACTACCGCAAGTTCCAGATCTCCCGCATCATGCTGCGAGATATGGCACTGGATGGCCTGATTCCAGGGATGAAAAAAGCGAGCTGGTAAGCCCGCCCCAACGGAGACAGATTCCAGAGCACCCGAAGTCGGGTGCTTTTTTTATGGCTGTTTCTCCAGTCTTATGGAAAACTGGCCGGAGTTATTCTGCCAGCTGCTGGCCCGCTCATTGATCCGGAACGCCAGCTTGCCTGACGTTTCACAGACTCCACGGAACTCCCGGCCGATCACGATTGGTCGATCCAAGCCGGTCTGTTTGCCATTGTTGTGTCCCTCGAGAGAAACGATCGCCATTTGAACCTGGCCCAGCGGCTGACCATCGACATAGTCTGCCGAAACACCTTGCGGCTCGCAGATCCAGGGGGCAGGCTGATCGTTGACGACGTACTCTCCGGTGGCGGTCACCAGAATCGTCTCACCTTTCTTTACACTCACCTCGGTCAGTTGCCAGTTGCGATTGGTCTCAAAAACCAGCTCCGATTCCGGCTTTGGTGTCCAGTCAGCGATCAGTGAATCAAATTGAAAATCGGTAGTCAGCCCCGAGATAAACAGATACCAGTCAGCATTCCATTCCGGATCATCCCAGGGGAACTGCTCAAGTCGCGTCTTCCATTCTGATTCGTTACTGGCCTGCACCAACTGTTCGAATTGAGTTTTGGACTTGGGGTGCTGTGAAAGGAACTGACACACACCCCAGGCCCAGGAATACCAGAGTTGTGACCGATAAAACTGATCCGTCGAGACATTTTTGATCTCGTTGAGTGAACGGAAATTCCCGCTCTCCACGGCCTGGCGCAGTTGTCGGATGCGTCCAAAACCTCCATTCACCACAGCCTGAGAGGGGATATCGGCAAACTGATCCTCTCCGGAATCCAGCCTGCGATGCACCGCACAGAATTCAGCCAACCCTTCGATAAACCAGGCCGGCTCCTGAATCCCCCGCAGGTCGGTCGAGCCGTGCACGACTTCGTGAAAAAAGAGCTGGGAATTTGCGTAAGGTGTGGCCTGACTCCGCATCCAGAATGTCCCAAACCGATAGATTCCGTGTTTCACATCCCGGATCTCCTCTGGCGCAAGCCCCGCCTGTTCAAACAGTGCGACATCCTGCATCAGAAAGCCAATGAGAGGCGAATTGGGGCCATTCACCGAACCCTTTTCAGGGAGTTGCATTTTTAATCGCAACTGTGAGATGAGCGAAACTGCTCGCTGAGGAAGCCCCTTGACCTCTTCTCCCAGCGGTCCCTGTAACAGGTCGGTGACGAGAAGAACCTCAGGGGATTCGATGATTTCGATCCCCAGTTCCTGCAATCGCTCTCGCTGATCTCGAAGTACCTGAGCAGGATCGACCCGCTGGGGAGTCTGTTTCACTTCTGGCGGTCTTGGAACCGGTTCCGGCTCATCCATCACCATGGAACTCTGCTCTGGGGGTTCAGGTTGTGATTCCCGGCTGATCGTGACTTTTTCCGCCACAGGAGCGGCGGTTGGGGATTCTGCCGGTTTGGATCCGCACCCCGAAACTGCCAGCAGGAGACCAGACACCAGGCAATGAGTGCAAAAATCATCCGTTTTGAACAGGGATCTGATCATGATGTCGGGTTCGTTTCCGGGGAAATCTTTTCCACATTTCCTATGCTGAAGCCTGAAACTGGCGAACCAAAGCCGGTTTCAGGCACTCCATCATGCTGATTCGATTGGAAAAATCGTTCAAGTCCAGCCGAAAAAGATCCGAAATAATTGACTACCTTCCGGGAACCACTAAAATACATTTCGGCAAATTAGGCCCTGTAGCTCAATTGGTTAGAGTACCGGACTGTCGATCCGGTGGTTGCGGGTTCGAGCCCCGTCGGGGTCGCTTAAGCGATCTTTGGTTGCCGAAATATGAAAAACCCCCTGTTCAGCAGGGGGTTTTTTATTGAGCTGTCAGCAACCACAAAACAAATCCATTCACTTCCACAAAGGGAGTGTCTGCAGCCAGTGTCCTGCATGATCTGGCCAGCTGGATATCTGCGAGCCGGGAATCTTCCGCAGCCCGTAGCCATGTCCGCCATTCCCATAAATGTGCAGTTCGGCCGGAATGTTGTGACGTCTCAATTCAGCATAAAACAGTGCCGCTCCTACCGCTGTGGATTTGTCATCGTGTGTATGGATCAGGCAGGTGGGGGGGCAGTTTGTCGGAACCTTCAGATCAGAAATCAATGTTTGGGTCTTATCATCTGTAATCCGCCAGGGATAAACCAGGATGGCGAAATCGGGGCGATGAGCGACGGTATCGATCTGATCGAGCGGCTTGTAGGCGAGTTGATTTTGATCGCAGAGCAAACGGGCTCCCACCTGCCCTCCGGCAGAAAAGGCGACGATTCCCAATCGATCCGGATCGATCTTCCAAGTCTCGGCCTCAGACCGCAAGCGAGCCAGCAGGCGTTGGGCATCCTGTAACGGTTTGGCCCAGCCCGGAGCGAGAGGATCATCAGTGGTGCGATAGCGGAGCACGAAGGCTGTCACGCCAATCTGATTAAGCCAGTCTGCCGCCTCGGTCCCTTCCAGGTCAGGAACGACTTTGCCAAATCCACCACCTGGTAAAATGATGGCCGCCACTCCATTTGGTTTCTCAGGCCGGTGCACCGAAAATGTAGGCTGGGTAATGTTGAT
>JAGQQT010000184.1 GCA_020426065.1 Planctomycetaceae bacterium
ACTCCCCACGGAGGAATTTGAAAACTCGGACTACAGGGCTAACGATGGTCGCCGCTGCTATTTCTGCAAACAGACGCTCTACAGTTCAATCGCCCTGCACAGGGACCGTTTGGGTTTCCGCACCATTGTGAACGGAACCAACTGCGATGACCTGGGGGATTATCGTCCCGGACTGATCGCAGCTGAGGAGCACGAGGTCCGCAGTCCTCTGGTGGAAGCAGGTTTCCATAAGCAGGATGTCCGTCAACTGGCACGAGAATGGAATATCCCCATCTGGGACAAACCAGCCAGCCCCTGTCTTTCCAGCCGTGTGGCATATGGGGTGGAAGTCACACCTCAACGCGTCGAGCGGATTGATGCCGGGGAACGGTTCCTGAGGGAACTTTTGAAGGTCAAAGAACTCCGTGTCCGTCTGGAAGCTGGTGAACTGGCACGGATTGAGCTACCGATTGAACACCTGATTCAACTGACGGATCCTCAGGTCAGACAGCAGGTGGTCGATTACTTCCTGCAACTAGGCTTCAATTGTATTACGCTGGACCTGGCCGGATTCCGCTCTGGCGGTTTCAACAGTCGACTGGAACAGAATGATCTGGTCAGACTGACAACAATGCCCCGGCAATAATTCTCAAGCAGCTCAGTCGTTTTCCTGGGTGTGGGGCATTTCGTATTTGCGAAACTCGGCAAAGTCAACCTGGAGTACTTCCTCATTGTCGAGCAGGTCATTAATCTGGCTTTTGATCCGGTCCCTCACGGAACTCAGACTCGGCTCAGCCAGTTCTTGACCCGTTGCGGAAAACAGAATCTTGTCCACTTCCTGCCGGATGCGATTTTTTTTGCGTTCCACAAGACCGTTGGCCTGTGCATAGGAATGTTCTGCTCCATCCAGTGTCAGAACTGTCTCGTAGGTCATCACACTGACCCCTCCCGCTGCTGCAGTTGTGGACCTCGTTTCTGATTCTCCCAATGAGACTTCGTGTGTTTTGCTGCGGCGATATGTATCGGCCAGGCGGGCATTCTCCGCCCGCTGTTCCTTGGCTTTTTTACTGGAATCTTTCACCAGCCACATCATGCCAACAGCCAGCACGATCAGGATCGCAAACATGATGAACAGAATCAGATTGTCACCATTGAGCCGGAACAGGTTTCGCCAGCGAGAACTGTCCCGCTGGGATTCAACCCGTGTTTTTTCCTGTTCCTGCTCCTGAAGTTGCCGGAGGGTTTCAAGAGTAGATTCTGAAATTTCCGCCATATCGCTGTTCTATTTCTCTGCAACTGAGGGAATCGCTTAAATGTAATATCGGCGCAGAACTTTGGGTGGGACTGCTGAATCTGTTCCCGTCTTTCGCTCAAGAATATTTTTCTGGAGCTCTGCGTAAGAAAACACGACCGGGCATCGATTCGCTGCTCTGCAGCAAGCATAGGTCATCCAGCACGACGCAGATATTTTATTCAGATTTCCTGAACCGAACTTCGGAAATTGTCTGCACGATCGTTACATCCCCACCAGACAGAAATCAGGTTCAGTGCTATTGCGATTGAACCTGTTGCAGGATGTTCAGCAATGAGCGGGCATCGTCCGGCAGAATAAACTCTTCGTACGACATTTCTGATCCCAGAAAGTGCATGCGGAAATTATTTGCATAGGCTCGCATCGCCGCCAGTGCATCCTCCACATCCTGACGAGAGACCCCCAGGATTGGCGACTGATAGGCTCCCAGCGCGGTTCGCTGGTCTTTGTGGGCAATACGACGATTCCGAATCATCCGCAGTTTTCCGCACGCTTCATCAATCGACCGGCCACATTCCCGTAGCTCTCTTCTCAAATCTGCATCGCGCTGAGGATCCAGCATTTCATAGAGCTGACGTAAAACCAGATTATCCCGGCCATAGGAGCGGGGAGGATCAGTCAGACTGCAGATTTCCAGCACGACATAATCCAGCCACAAAAACTGCAGCATGCCAAAGAACGTGGGGGCAGAATTGTTCAGCAGGTCGAGCGTTTCCTGATCGGCTCCATACAACTGACGATATAGGCGCCAGCGTCCATGCAGCCAGATCAACTCATCTTCAATCGCCTCATAAACCTCTTTGAGCTGATCGGGCAGCTGGGAATAATCCAGCGAATGATGAGGCTGATCTTCCATGGCACTCCTCGACATGATTCCACAGGAATCGAAGTTATTCGTAGCGAGCGGAAACTTTACGTGCGACACAGATCCAGTCACACAGGTCGGCAAAGGTTTCAATTCCTTCCGGCAACGGATTCCCTCGATGCATGATTCGAAAACCGATGCCGAACAAAAGGAAGGCGAGAATCAGTTCCCGCACAAATGTCAGCGGCAATTCCATCACCAGCCAGAGCACTGCCAGCAGGAGACAGACGAAAGCCTTGAGCATCAAACCACCCGAAAGTTTCTGATAGGGCCAGTTCAACGGGGGTAAAGGTAATCCGATCTGATGAGTCAGTCTTCCCCAGAACAGTTCCAGATCCGCGCCCTGCACACAATCCATAATGCGGGTGCGGGGACCAAATCGCAGCCTTTTCCGATCCTGCAGAACTTTGAGTGTGTCCTGCATTCCCAGAAACAGTCCGGCCTCTTCAGATTGCACGCCACAGATATCCCGCACGCCAAAATCAGGGATGCGGGAATGTTCTGCCAGGATTCCCGCGAAATCCATGATTGAAAGCGGAGATTCGGTTTCGCTGGAAGTTCCGTTCAGAATCTGAAGGATTCCCTTCCACGATTCTGATTTCTCGGAGATGCCGAAATCTTCCAGAATCGAGCAGAACCGCATGCCCCAGAATTCATCCTGGCCATCGAGTATCTCAACCCACTCCTGCAGGCTGAGTTCAGCACTGAATTCCGTCTCGCAGCATTCATTGTGAAGGCCACGAAATGCTCGCAGAATCTGACAAGGGGCTGCCTGTTTCATCACATCATCCTGGCCAGCGGGAAACAGAATCGGGAAGTCGACACAAAAGTGAACTGGCTTCCTGCAGAAAGTTTACATCTTCCATACCCCAGTTCTGGAGTGCCCTGATGAATCTTCACCAGTTATCAAAAGTGAATGAGTCGCAGATGCGTTTCAGGTCGGACATTCAGGGCCAGACCTTGATTTCCAGTTCGAGGTTCACGCCGTGTTTGTCAGAGACCTGGGATTTGACCAGGTCAATCAGTTTGAGCACATCCTGACTGGTTGTGTTCTCGTGAGTGACGATGAAGTTGGCGTGGATATCGCTCACTTCACAATCCCCCACCCGGGTTCCCTTCAGCCCGGCCTGTTCAATCAATGCTCCGGCAGAAAGACCAGGAGGATTCTTGAAGATGCAACCAGCCGACTGCGAAGTCAACGGCTGACTTGTCCGTTTCATGATCCAGGTTTTTCGCAGTCGTTTTGTGATTTCCTGAGGATCGTCTTCCCGTAACTGCAGCTTCGCACAAACGATAATGGACGAGCCGATGTGGCTGGATCGATAATTGAATCCGATCAGTTCCGCTGGCAGGGTTTCCCGGTTCCCATCCAGGGTGATCACATCCACGGAAATGACCTGGGTTCCGATATCTCCGCTCTTGCCCCCCGCATTCCCGGCAATGGCTCCGCCAACCGTCCCGGGAATTCCAGAAAGCTCTTCCAGACCGGTTAACCCGGCAGCGACTGTGCGGGAAATGACATGAGAGAGCAATGCCCCACCGCCAACAGTCACAGTGTTGCCTTCAATTGTTACTTCCGTGAACTCTGGCCCGTTCAGCCGAACCACGCAGCCACTCACGCCATCATCGCGGATCAGCAGGTTGGCGCCATCTCCCAGGATGTGAACCGTTAACTCCTCTTCCCGGCAACATTTCAGCACAGCGCACAATTCATCAATTGACCGGGGCTCGGCAAAGTACTGTGCCGGTCCTCCCAGTTTCAACCAGGTGTAAGGAGCCAGAGGCTCATCTTTACGGACGATTTCAGTCAGTGAATCCAGACAACTCATAATAAATCCGATCAATATCCCCCGCTCCCAGGGTGACATGGATGGCAGCAGGTTCCGGGTGGTTCTTTATCCAATCGTCTAAATTGCGAACGCACAGGTCAAGGCTGCCACAGAATTCAAATTTCCCCCCGCGGGCGTTACCCGACTCAACCAGTTGCAGCGAAGGGGTGCAGCGGTCGGCTTCCTCAGGTTCACGAGCGGCGAATACAGGCAGGATAGTCACCCGATCCGCTTCGAGCAAAGCTTCCGCGAATTCATTCAGCAATGAATTCGTCCGCTGGATCTGGTGAGGCTGAAAACAGATGTGCAGTTCCTGTCCGGGAAATCGTGTCCGTAAGGCTGACAAGGTCGCCCGGATTTCCGTGGGGTGATGAGCGTAATCGTCCACAAACCAGCTCCCGCTGGAATGCTGGCGGATTTCGCAGCGTCGGACCACTCCCGGAAAGCATTGCAAACCAGAACGAATCTGATCGGCATTCAAACCATGTTCCAAGGCCAGAATACTGGCGAAGGCAGCATTCATGACCTGATGTTTTCCCGGGAGGGGAAACTTCAGGGAAGGGATCTCAACTGTTCCATGCGAGATTGAAAACTCGGTCCCGGCAGAACTCTCTGAAAGTATCTGGATCGGGACATAAGATGCGTCTTCACACTCAATTCTGGTTTCTTTTTCACACTGCAATGAAACCAGGATCCGGCGACATCGGGAATGAGCCGCAGCCGCGAGCGCCCTGGGATCCGCCGCATTGACTAGCAGCAAACCGTCAGGATGAACTCGACGGGCAAACTCATCAAACGCAGACTGCAACTGAGCGGTATCGGGGTAACAGTCAAAATGGTCCGGTTCCAGATTCAGGATGGCAGCGCTCTGGGGAGACAAATTGTGAAAGTGACGCTGAAACTCACAAGCTTCCAGGATCAGGAGTGAATTGTTATTCCCCTGACCGTAACAAGGGGACTTCTGCCAGCGTCCTCCGGTAATGAATGCAGGAGCAGCTCCGGCAGTATTCAGCAGATGCGCCAGCAGCATGCTGGTGGTCGTCTTGCCGTGAGTCCCGGCAATGGCACAGGTCCGATGCTTCCGGCTCAATTGTCCCAGAAACTCCGGATACCGAAATCGCTCCTTCCCCTGTTGAACAGCGGCTTGCCATTCGGGATTTGCTTCCGGAATGGCGGCGGAGGCGATTATCGTGTTGACCGTTGCAGGGAGTGCTCTGTTTTCTGCCTGAGGCCACACCTGGATTTTGCGATCAGCAAAGGATGCAATTTGCGCCGGATGGAGGCTGCGGTCGGTACCTGTCACGGTCATCCCGCAATCCACCAGGTAATCAGCCAGAGAACGCATTCCCGACCCGCAGATTCCGACAAGATGCAGATGAGAGGACATGCGGACCGGAATGGGAAAAGGACTCAGGAAGAAACCGGGATCAGATCATGTCCAGTTTGCGATGCGCCCGTTTCGGAGTCCGGCGACAGTCACTGCACAATCCAAACACTTCCAGCCGATGCCCGTCCATAAAGAATCCCATCAGGTCTGCCTGACGTTCCAGAATGGCTTTGATCTCTTCGTTCTGAAATTCCTGGAGCGAACCACATTTGCGGCAGATCAGGTGATCATGCTGAGGGTAGCCGTAATCGTGCTCCCAGATTTCGCTGCCGTTGGGGCGCGCCACTTTGCGAATCAAACCCGCAGATTCCATGGATTCGAGCGTGCGATAGACCGTGGAACGACTGACCCGTTTCTTTCCACCACCCTTGAGGCGATCGGAAAGTTCTTCGGCATCGAAGTGCTCGTGACTTTCAAAAACTTCGTCAACAATGATCTCCCGCTCGGGAGTCAGCCGCATATTCTGGGTCGCCAGATACTCACGAAATTTTTCTTTTGGACTGGTTGAAATCCGCACGGTCCCCAGATCGTTCACCGTTGCGTTCTCACTCACCACTTCACCTTTACCGTGTTGTATCTGACTGAAGAGTTATTGACAGACTGGCGAATGCCCTGGCTCAATCCTGATCAGGTTGAGCGATCCAGTTAACGGGAGGAATCCGTGTCCGACTGCAGGTCCTGCAGAAATTTGGTTAATGCCATTTCCAGTTTTTCATCCGTGTCGTAGACCCCCTGCTCGATTTCACTACGAATTCTGGAAATCAACTCGTTTCGAGAAGGATCATTTGCTGAGATCGAATCCAATTCAGCCATCATCCGTGCCACTGGGGAAAGATCCAGTTGATCCTGAGGAATCTTCAGTCCGGAACTCTGGTTCGCAGTCTGATTGTCAACCATCCCTTTCGGAATAGTCCATTGTGTCTGGGAGATACCCACACCCGAAATCTTCATCATCCCCTCCCTGGGTCGAATTAAGAACCACTCACACAGCGATCCTGCTGTGTCTCCGCTAGGAAATCAAAGATGGTTCACTCGAACAATCTACAAATTGTACGCCGAAACAGCCGGTTAACACAACTGAAATTTCAAATCTGGTGAACAAACAAACACAACCCCGAAACTCGGATTGAGACAGCAATCGAGGATTTCAGAGAAAACAGGACAGCGGACTCAATCAGAGAGCCTTGGGACCTTCTCGGACTGGAAGATCACAGGCAAGATCGCATTGATCCTGATCGCAATCATCCCGTTCATCATGCATACCCGAGCCACGGGTGTAAGCGGAAGCAGATTCCGGGCGATCTTTGTAACTGGAAAAGCCACTGGTCCAGAAAGTCTGATTGAGCTGACCGGATGAATCCCCAATATCGTTCAGCTCTGCAACGATCGCATGCTGAATGGAACTCAAGCCAACGATGAGACCCAAAATCAACACCGTGACAATGAGCACAAGTTCTGCAGATGCGACAGCGCCGTTCTCGTCCTGCCAAAATGTTTTCATCGTTCGACCTGATTGGTTCTGAGATCGGTATTATCCTTCCTGCCGACCCTCCAATGATTCATCCCTGTGACTGGTGTATGAAATCCATTCCCGTTCTACTACTCCCTTTGGAACAAATACCACAGAGTTTCACGGGCTGACTTCATTCCTTGTACACCATGTGACATTATGTCCTGACCTTAAATTTGCACAACCCCTGATAAAGCTTTGAGCAGGATTTTTCTGGTTTTTCAGGAATTCCGTTTCTCTTCCCAGCGCCTAGTTAGAAACGGAATCCAAACCAATAATCAACGTGTGAATCATGGCAAAATGGCGATTTTTTATTGATGTCGGTGGCACTTTTACAGATGTCATCGCCTGTGATCCACAAGGCTGCTGGCACAGCCACAAAACTCTCTCTTCCGGATTGATCAAGGGAACAATCGATCATGTAAACCGGCAGAGAATGACCAGCTCAACGAGAATTGGTGACCCGAACGGGCTCTGGCAGGGTTATAGCCTCTCTGTACTCTCCTCAGCCGGAAAAGTTCTGGAACAAGCTCTGGTTCAGGATTCGGATTCTGCGACCGGCCAGCTGATTCTCGACCGCAGCCTGCCAGTCTCTCTCCAAGGGCTGGCTTACGAACTGAATGGCTACGAACCGGCTCCGGTTGTTTCGATTCGTTACCTGCTCGGCCTATCCCGCTCTCAATCCATCCCTCCCGTCATTTTGAAACTCGGCACAACGAGAGGTACGAATGCGCTCCTGGAACGAAAAGGAGCTCGTTGCGGTTACGTGACCACTTC
>JAGQQT010000185.1 GCA_020426065.1 Planctomycetaceae bacterium
TCTCAATTCCCTGCGGGAACAGCAGATTGGCTGTGCAGTTTATTATCCGCAGCCATTGCACCTGCAGCAGTGCTTTGCTCACCACGGCTACAAAGAAGGCCAGTTCCCCATTTCCGAACAGGTCAGTCGGGACATCATGGCCCTGCCAATCTTCTCCGAACTGACACTCAATCAGCTCGAACGTGTGGTGAGTGGAATTTCCAGCGCAGTGAAATCCGCCTCGGGTCAAACAGCTATCAGAAAAGCTGCCTGAGACAACCAGACGTTTTCTTGTCCAAGCAAAAAGGAACTGTTCTTCGGAACGGTTCCTTTATTGTTTACAGAGCGAACAAATCAGGTGAAGTCAGGGGTTCAATCAGTTCTGTCTGAGCCACTTTATCACATGTTCAGAGTAAGCACTCCAGATCTAAGGAAATCGAGTGACATTCGGAATATGGTTGACCTCCAGCAAATGGGGTTCGCCATCATTTGTTATGATGTAATCGTTGGCGGCAAACTCCAGTCCCATGCCTGTGGCAACCTTGCGTGTATCGGCCACTAACCGGGAGTCTGGTTCCATGAAACAGGCGTCCGGGTGATGAATTGACTTTAACCATCCCTCGCCTTCGAGCTTTATCTGCCAATACCGATCTCCAATGAGAACAATCCTGACTGCGGTTCCTTCGAGATACCGCTCGATAATGGAAGGTTCAGATGGTTGGTAACGACCCGTAAACTGAACCTTGTTTTCACCACAGTGCCAGTTTCCCCATTTTGCAACTCGTTGCACAGCCGAATCATATTCGGTGTAAGCAGAGGCAAATCCACGTAAAGGCGAGGCATAGGATGTATGCCGCAATGCTCTGACAAGGCAGGGAAGTTTCAGGCGGCAATCCATCATTGCCCCGGCATTAGGCAGACAGGGGCCACCCCATAATGCCAGTCCGGAGATCAGGTCATGATCGGATTCAAAAATGCCATGAAATACGACTTTGGAGATGTTTAACATCCCATACCCGGATGGTGATTCAACAAAAAGCTGACCATCCCGAACAATAATGCCAGGCAATGTTTCATGGAAACTGACTGGTTCGGTCAACTGTTCCCTAAGCAATGTGATTTGGGGTTCATCCAGTCCGATGATGCAGGTACGAGGAACCATGATTGAATCCAGACAGCAATTGTGACAAGAAACAGGAACTGGTAAGCATGGTCCATCAGACGGCTGAGGACTTCACAACAAGACATACCTACAACAATCCCGTCCTGACAACCTCACTATCAAGCTGGTTCGCATTGCCAGGAGTTCATTCGATCGAATTCCTGATCAGATCAGGGAATGAAGTCTTCTGGACCGGACATTCCTTCCCAACAGCAGAGCACAAGGACATCCTGAACTTGCTAATTCTTTGCAGGATCCCGAACGGTCACAATCAGAAACTCGACCAGCTGGCCGTTTTTTGCTGCGATTGTGGTGGGAGGAGCGGAGGCTGGTACGAGTACCGTTGAGCCGGACTGGCAGAGGATTTCCCGGTCGGTGGGATTGATGATCATGCTGCCGTGCAGTGTGATCAGGATCCGGCAGCGGTTGTCCTGTTCAATCACAACATGGCCACGGGTGCGGTAGCGGTCGATCTGAAACTGATCGGCGGTAATTAAGTAGTCACGTGCTCCCCAGCCGTTGGGATTTGTTTCCGGAGTAGGAACTACTGGATCAACCGGTCCCCGCTCGAAATCAATGCACTCGATCGCTTCCTTCAAATGGAGTTGCCGGGGAACTCCGTTGGCATCCACCCAGTTCCAGTCGTGAATGCGGAAAGTCATGTCGCTCGACTGCTGCACTTCAGCAACCAGCACTCCCTGGCCCAGTGCATGGATTGTGCCTGCAGGCACGAAGAAACAATCGCCCACTCGAGGCGTTACGGTGTGCAGGCAATCCGCCACGTTCCCAATTTCGATGGCCTGCAGAAACTGCTCGCGGGTCACTTCCGGTTTCAGCCCCGCATAAATTTTGCTGCCAGGGCGTGCGTCGAGCACAATCCAGGCTTCGGTTTTTCCGTTTTCGTCCGGGCAATAACCTCTGGCCTGTTCATCATTGGGATGGACCTGAACGGAGAGCGTTTCCTGGCAGTCCAAAAACTTGATCAGCAGGGGAAACTGATTACTCCGGCAGGAATCTCCCAGCAGTTCGGCGGGATACTTCTGCATCAGCTCTTTTAATGTGAGCCCGGCATATCGGCCAGAGCTGACAACCGTCTGGTCCTCACCGTGATCGCAAATCTCCCAGCTTTCCGCATAATCGCTGCGGGGGCCGATCGGCTTCTGCAAACGCTCACCCAGCAATCGCCCACCCCAGCGTGCGGTTTTCAGAATGGGTTGAAACTGGAGCAATTCCATGTGGTTCTTCCGAGAATGCGGGCCGAGTGAATGAAGAGGATTTGTTGACGGGTTACACGATTCTATCGAGACAAAAGGGTGCAGGGAAATAGAAATCGATTGTTGTGTGCGTGCGATGAAAAGCTGGCGGCCAGATTCGACAGAATACGTCAATCGGGTAAATCAGGGGAATTTTGTCGTGGAGGAATTTTGAAATGGCTGAAGGAGCAGCTGATCAATTCGGCGGGATTGTTCCGGAGGGAACTCGTCCAGGCCGACCATCAGTTCCTCGGCCGACTGGGCCGCTCGCGGGAGATAAGTTCGAAACAGCCAGTCCCACCAGATGATCGAAAAGCCAAAATTGTGATGCATCTCATCAGATCGGATCGAGTGGTGGATCCGGTGCAGGTCCGGTGTGACCAGAACCAGGCGGAGCGGGCGTTCGAGTACTGGGGGGATTCGCAGATTACTGTGATTGAAGATCGCCGCTGAGTTCAGCATGATTTCAAAAAGGATGATAACCCAGGGCAGGATTCCCAGAACCACAACCGTCAGCGATTTCAAAACCATGGAGAGGAAGACCTCTCCCAGATGAAACCGCAGAGCAGTGCTGGCATCCAGAACGCGATCTGAGTGATGAACCCGATGCAATCGCCACAGCATGGGATTCCAATGAAAGAGCACATGCTGGCCATAAACCAGCAGATCCAGAATCGCCAGTCCCAGTACCGCTTTCAGCCAGACTGGTAAACCGGACTGATGCAGCAGCCCGGCGGAATGGGCCTGACCCCACTCGGCAGCAAGATAAGGAGTGAAGGGGACAACCAGCCGCAAGACCACGGTATTCAGAATCGTCAGCAGAATGTTGTGAGTGCGGCGAAAGGGAAGAGGGAGATGATTTCGCTGGCGGGGAAAGGCAGCCTCCAGCAGGCTGAATCCTCCCAGGGTTCCCAGGAAGACCAGCGTGCGGATGGTGCCTTCATCGGCAGACAGCATCAGATTTTGCCCTGCACAACTGAATTGGTCAGGGTGCCGATATTCGAGATGGAAATTGCAACCTCATCACCCGCTTCCAGGGTGAAGTCATCAGGAGGAATGATTCCGGTTCCTGTCAGCAATACTGCTCCAGCAGGAAAGGACATCTGTCGTCCCAGCCAGCTGGCCAGGTCTTCAAGGGTGCGATGAAGCTGATTGAGCAGAGTCTGGCCAGAAAAAACTTCCTCACCATCTCGCATAATCTGCAGCTGAATTTCCACATCCTGGTATTTGAGTGTGCCTTCGGCCAGCGTAACCACGGGCCCCAGTGCACAACTCTGATCGTAAACTTTGGCCTGCGGCAGATAGAGTGGATTTTCCCCTTCGATATCCCTGGAAGACATATCGTTGCCGATGGTGTAGCCACAGATTTTCATGGTGGGAGAAAGCATCAGGGCATATTCCGGCTCCGGGACAGACCAGGAACTGTCATCGCGAATACGAACGTAATCCCCGTTTCCAACCACGCGGGCCGGCGTTGATTTGAAAAACAGTTCAGGGCGATCCGCATCATAAACCTGATCGTAGTGCGAAGCTCCGTGCTCAGATTCTTCCATCCGGGCCTGTTGACTTCTTTTATAGGTCACTCCCGCTGCCCAGACTTCCTGATAATCTACCGGTGGCAGAAACCTCACGTCGCCAGCTGCGAGGGGTTCTGCTTTCTGGTCTACCAGGAAGCGGGTCAAACCGAACGGATCGGGAGCATGCAGGATATCCGAGAGTCTCTTGCAGTTTTCTACCTGAGTCATATCAAGCAGTTTGACCACATCTCCTTCAACCAGGGCCACATGTTTGGTTCCGTCGTCGGTTTGTATACGTGCCAGCTGCATGTGTTGCTTTCAGACCATGGATGGGCTAAGGGTGTTCCAAATGAGAGATTCTTGAACTTATGATTGTACCGCAGCAGAAACCTGGTTGAAAACCGATCGAAGTTGTCACACCCGAAAAGTCGGGAACCGGGGCGATCAATTTCAGCGCAGCATTCTCTTGATAGCCGAGGCAACTCCCCGCACAACCTCAGTCATGCGGGTGTAATCGAGTGTGCCCGGCAGGTCTGTTGCCTGATGATAGTTCGGATTGCGCAGAAAACTGGTGTCGGTCAGCATCAGTGCCGGGTAGTTCTGGTCCCAGAATGAACTGTTGTCACTCAGCCGAATCTCACGAATTCGTTCCGGCAGACAAACAGAGAACAGGGGCAGGTTTCGGGTGCCTTTGCGAAATCCCCGGTGAAAATTCCACGCCAGTCCAAGAGAGGTCAGATTGCCGACAGAGGCCAGAAAATTTCCTCGTGTGGGAAAAAATCTCCGTAGCAGTTTGGGAATGGTTTCAGGAATCAGCTGCGAGTTCTGTTCCTCCGCATAATAACCGACCATTTCCAGGCAAAGCATTCCAATGATTTTCTCGTTGCGATTTCGGCAACCGCGGGCATGAATCTGGCTCCCCATCAGGTCCAGATGAAAATAGGGAGGCTCTTCACAGGCGAAGGCCACATATCGGATCGTACGTTGCCCGGCGAATCCGATCAGCAGCCGACTCACTTCGAGCATGACTGCGACCGCAGAAGCATTATCGTCCGCTCCGGGCGTCGCGGAAACCGTATCGTAATGGGCTCCCAGCAGAATGATTTCGTCCGATCGCTTTCCACCAGAAGTTTCGACGATCAGATTGGTGGCAGTCTGTTCGAGTGCCTGATATTCCTCCCGTCGCACCTCGTAACCCTGCTGATGCCACACGCCTTCCAGGTACTTCAGTGTTGTTTCAATCGTTGAAGGGCGAGCCAAATACCGGGGGCCGATCAAACCCGCCAGCACATCAACATGTTTACGAAGCTGGAGCTCGATTTCTTCGTGCATGAAGCGCCTTTTCCTGAATCCCTTCCACTCAGGCCAGGTTGTCTCTGGAATGTCACTCTTTCCCAGTTTAACGCTGTCATGACTCAAAACCAGAGAGATCGGTTTTTGGCTGACACGCACCCAGCCTTAACTTATTCAGGTTTCTCCAGATTCACACAGCCCACACTCTCTGAAACTCGGATTGACATCAAAGCCGGATTCGGGATAGAAGCCCCACCAACATAGTGGGATTTCCCATCGCTCGATCTCAATTCGGGCGGCAGGAAACCAGGTTCATGGAATGAACAGTCTTGACAGGCGGAGAGCGATGCGAAACGGAATTCTACCCACTCCCGATCGATGTGATGTCAGTTTGACCCGGCAACTGGACCCCGCTCAGAGCTGGGGCTGGCTGGCGATGCTGTTAATACCACTCCTGGTTTTGCTGGGGCTGTCTGGTTGCTCTAAAACCGAAACTCCACAAAATGCCCAGGCGGAACAGAAAGCCGAAAGTGAAACCAGCAGTACTCCGCAGGAAAACGTCATCGTTGATGCTGCTGAAGCCATGACCAAAGTCAAAGCCTA
Source organism: Planctomycetaceae bacterium (assembly GCA_020426065.1). Lineage (GTDB taxonomy): Bacteria > Planctomycetota > Planctomycetia > Planctomycetales > Planctomycetaceae > Rubinisphaera. The sequence continues at coordinate 5,808 of JAGQQT010000185.1, forward strand.
CTTTGACGAAGGGAATTACAAGGCCGCTTTCCCTCTGCTCGATCAGCTGCATAAAGCCAAACAGTGTCCGCCTGAAGGATATGCCATCCGTGCCCAGATTCTGGACCACAGTGGTTTGAGTTCCCAGGCAATCAGTTCCATGTCTCTGGCGATTACCCGCAAACCGGATGTGGCCGAATGGCACAACATGCTGGGGATGCTGTTTGTCAAAACCCAGAACCTGACCATGGCACTGCAGTCATTCTCCAAGGCGATTGAACTCGATGCCAATCATGCGAAGGCCTACAACAACCGGGGGCTGATTTACGTTTCCCAACGGCAGTTCGAGCAGGCAGTTGCTGATTTTGATGCCGCTACGGCCCGCGAGAAGAATTATGTCGATGCCTACAACAATCGGGGCTACGCATTCCTGGAGCAGGGAGATTTCCAGAAAGCGATCGAAAACTTTTCCCGCTGCGTGGAAATCGATCCGAACTACATCAAAGGCTACAACAACCGGGGTTTCGCACTCATGAAAGTGGGCGAAGCGGAACGGGCGATTGCCGATTTCACTTTTGCCATCGAAAAGGCTCCTTACGAAGTGAAGCACTATCTGCATCGTCGGGATGCCTATCAGGCCCTCGGCAAACTCGACCTGGCCAATCAGGATCAGCAGAACGCTCAGTGGGTTCAGAACATACTGGTTCTGACCAGAAAACTGCAGCGGGATCAGAAAAACCCCAGCCTGTTTGTGGAGCGTGCTGAACTGTTCGTGAAGAACAAAAAATACGAGGACGCCAAACGGGATCTTGCTGAAGCGATCAAACTGGACAACACCTTTGCTCCTGCTCTGGTTGTTGAAGCCACCGTTGCGATGGCCCAGGACAATCCGGATCAGGCGATCGAACTCTGCACGAAAGCCCTGGAGTTTGGGGAAAACTTTGACGCCAACTCCATCCGGGGCGATGCCTACATGGCTCTCGGCAAGCTGGATCAGGCCATCAACGATTATCAGGCCGCTCAGCGGTTCGATAACACGGTAGCCATGGCATACTGGAAACGGGCCGAAGCCAACCAGAGTGATCCGGCCGCAGCTGAACAGGATCGGAAAACGGCTCTGCAGCTCGATCCGGATATCGAAAAACATGTCGTGAAATAACCATCACGCACGTCATCATTCTCTCCAGACGCCTCGCAGGATGATTCCTGTGAGGCGTTTTTTGTGAGCGGAGAGAAAGCCGCGCATTGATTTTTCCTCCATGGTTCCGCTGCCCTTCAGGGAGGGCTTTGGCATCTACACAACGATTTCATGACACAAAATTCAGTGTGTTGAGAGAAATGGGTAGCCCGGAAGCATTCCGGGCAGACGAAGTCCGTCAAAGGCTGCCAGAGAGACGTTCAATGGGAACACCATTGTTCCTGTACCAGGAAGTGGTAGAGGAAATCAGAACAAGATAGCTCGGACGTGTGCACCGCAGCCTGGAACGGCTACGCCGCCCAGAATTCTTCCGGGCCACCCGCGGCTAGCGCCTTGCGGCTCACTCACAACTCCATAATGATGCCCATCGTTTCGCTACGCTCCATTCCGTGATGTGCCACGAGTCCGCTAACAAAAAAACTTCGCAGCAAACCAGTGCTCCCGGAAGGGCACCCATTCGCTGCGAAGTTTTGCTGGAAAGCGTTTGTCGTGCAGAGGTGATGTCAGCTTAGTAGCAGACTTTGACTTCTTTGAAGACAGGCACGCGAACGGTTTCGTAAGTCACCACTTTGACCTGGTAAGGATGGCCGCAGTGATCGTATTTGGTCACAAAGTGCACGCAGGGCTTTTCGATCAGCTCGTA
>JAGQQT010000186.1 GCA_020426065.1 Planctomycetaceae bacterium
ATGGGGAGTGCCATCAGCGAACCCTGTCCTGCCAGGTAGGGAGCGGCCGGGTCATCCGGGTTCAGCTGCAGTTCATCAATGATCGCTGGCTGATTGGAATAGAGCAGTTCGGCAAACAGGCCGCCCTGCAGCAGAGGTAACCGGTCTTTCTGCTTCCAGGGATTGATTTCATCGATCCACTCGCTGTAGCGGGTCACTCGAAAGTAGGGATAGCTTAAACCGCGACGGCTGAGCGAAATGCGGCGGGACGACGGCATCAGCCGGGAGATTCTCTGGCCGTAGTTTCGGACCATGGCCTGAGGATCTGTCTGACGGCTCATTTCCTCCATCATGGCATAGACTTCATCCAGCCGTTGTTCCCAGTCCCCCTCGGCCATGTCTGTCAGAAACCTCATCATCAAAAGTAAGTCTTGTTTCACTGCATCTTAGGCAGATTTCTCTGAAACAGGGGTCGATTTCCCCACATTTTTCCCGGAGTTTTCGGGAAGAGTCTCTCAGAGATCAGCCGGACCGGAGCGGGCAATCAGAATTCGGGACAACTTCCCTGCAGGAAGTTCGCTGGCCATGATTTCTGACGGCAAACCCCGCTGGCGGAGGATATTCCGGGCAGCCAGAAATCCGCTGCGGACCGCTCCCTCCATCGTGGCGGGCCAGCCGGTCTCGGTCCAGTCTCCAGCGAGTTGCAGATTGGGGATTTCCGTCTGCTGGTGAGGGCGAATCTGGTCGATCATCGGCAGGGGCGAGAACACCGCTCGCTGATCGGTAATCAGTCGAGCGTGCTTCAACTCGGCGTGCTTGACTTCCGGCCAGATCTCGGCCAGTTCGCGGACGACCTGCTCAATGATCTGCTCAGAACTTTTTCGACCGGCGGATTCTCCCTCCTCGTTTTTCAGTTCCCGCGCATTGCTGATCACGACCTGATAGCAAGACCAGCCCGCTGGAGTGGACTGGTCCTGGTGTGTCAGGATGGCTGTCCGGTTGAACATCCACTGGCTGACACGATCCATCAGCACCGCATGCCGCAGGGTGGTGATCGGCCGATCAAACCAGAGATGCACACTCGCAATGGGAGCGGTTTCAAACTGAGCGGCTTGAGATGTGATGTTGGTCAGCACATCCGGCTCAAATAGCGAGCCCACTCGCCAGGGAGGAACTGCAACCACGAAATCTGCCGCCGTGATGATCTTTCCGGAAGCCAGTTTGAGAGAACAGACCCGGGAACCCTGGCTGACAGAATCGGGTGGCGTGATTTCGATTTTTTTCACCGCATCATTCAGGTGAATTTCCACCTGGTGCCGGGTCAGAGCGGAGGTGAGCAGATGATCGTAAAAATACCCGAGCGAACAGTTGAGCAGCTGCACCGTCCAGCCCTGCCGGTTCTCAAAAAAACCCTGGCAAAACACCTGGCGGGCGTAGCGATAGGAAATCCGCTCGAGATCTTCACTGAGGGCACTGACCAGAACCGGCTTCCAGAACCTCTCGATCAGACTCTCTGGTTGTCGGCACAGTTTCAGGAATTCAGCAAAATCATCACCCGGCATCCGGGGTGTCTGCAGTAATTTCCGCAGCCCCAGCATCAGGCGCCCTTTTTCTGACAGCGTGAGGTAGCTAAGAGAAAGAAATGACGGAAGCAGATGCATGGGCGCAGGGAGCCAGGCAGCCCGGAGGGGATTGACCTTGCCGTCCCGGGCAATGAAGTGCAGTCTGGATTCCTCGACCAGATGCGGATCGGCATCTGCCCAGCGGCACAGTTGCTGAAAGTTGACACAACAGCCCATGCTCACGTGCTGGCAATTGTCGATCAGATCTCCCGATGCCCGATCCTCAACAAAGGAGGCACGTCCTCCGAGCCGAGGGCGAGATTCATACAGGGAAACTCGAAGCCCCTGCCGCGCGATTGCCAGGGCAGCGGCAATTCCGGCCAGACCTCCTCCAACAACGACCACCTGCTGAGTTTGCCGATTGGGGTCACTCGAATCTGCGGTCATGGTTGTGCCATATCGATAATCCGCTGTTCAAACAGAATCGATGCGGAAGGAAGTCCTTCGGCTTCCAGGGCCTGAACCAGTTCATTTTCCGCAGACGGCAATGCTGACCCGGCACGAAAGACCCGGGCTCGCAATCCCTGAGGATTCCCTTTGGTTGCTTTGGCTTTCTCCCGAATCTGATCGAGTGTCAGTGGTCCGGCGGATGAGGGAATGGGATCGTTGGTTCCCCAATGATACCCTTTACCAACCACGATAATCGTGATCAGTTCGGTGGTGTCTGGCTGATCATGCTGATCGGTTTCCACCGGAGGTGTGGGGGTGATTATCGAAGGAGTTGTGGGAACATTTGTTGTGGCCTGGCCATCATTCAGGCTGACATCGGCACCGGGCCCCAGTCCGGCACCAAACGGCAACCCGAGTTGACTGAGCAGCAGTCCCAGGCTGATCATTGCCAGTGCTGCCCCGCCGTAAACCACTCTGCGTGCCGTCTTGTTCATGATTCACCCTTAATTCTGTTCGGCAGGTTCCTGAGGAAGATAACCAACCACTGCGTATTCAAATCGTGTTCGTCCGGCGGAATCGTCTCGCATCCGGTCGGCAATTGCCGGCAGACCCAGCAGAACCTGCTGCCGGACCGTGGCCCGCACTTCACCATAACTGACTAATATGATGACCAGACCTTTCGTCTGTGGCAACGATTTATACAGATTGAAAAACTGCTGCTGAAAGTCCTCGGTACTGCTGGCCCGCAGGGGAAACTTCTGCTCCCCGATCGTGACTTCGATGACTTCCTGCTCATTGATATGGACGTTCCAGATATCGCAGCGTTTCCGGATTTCATGATACGCCAGCAGATAAGTGGCCAAATCCCGCGGCCGGGCTGTAGCCAGCGATTCTGCCAGGGCGGAAACATCTTCCGGCTGAATTGGCCGGGGAGGAGTGGAACCCTGCACAATCGCTTCGAGCAGTTCGCGAACTTCCGAGGAAGAATTCTCAAAGGCCTTGCGGAGCCCTTCCACGATCCTATCCCGTTGAGCGGTCACTTCGCTGATCTGCTGGTTCATTTTTTCGGCAGAAGCACCGGCCTGCTCGCGAATGGAATCGGCATCGGCTTCCAGGGAAAACCGCTGCTTCTGGGATTCCTGCAGAACTGATTTTGTAAACTCCAGATCTTTGTTGACTTCGGCCAGCTGAAACTCGAGCCGGGCAATCTGGGCCGCGTTCTGATCGGTATCAGCATGCGAGGACTGCTCGATTTCAAGGTACTGAGCAAAAATCACAATCAGTAACAGATCGAGCAGAGGAGTCAACTGCAGCGACAGTCGTTTCGATTGAAACATCGGACTTCTCCCGAGAGTGTGCCTGATTCAGCCGGCAGTGGTATCTGTTGCCGAACTCGATTTCGGAGAGGTGACTCCCAGCCGGGATTTGACCTGAGACATCATGTTGCGAATGTGGGCCCGCACTTCTCCCAGCCGACCAAAGGAAGGATCCAGCAGACTGCTGATGAACAGCAGGATCAAGGCGGCCACCAGCCCGGCAAAGGTGGACCAGATCGCATCGCCAAAGCGGGCCACAATCAGAGAAACGGTTTCGGCATCGCCGGTTCCGGGAGCATTGAGTGCTGCTCCGATGGAAACGATCGTCCCCAGGACGCCGGCCAGGGGATAGGCTTCAATCATGGTCCGAGCCGTGTTGGCAAGCGTTTCAAAGCGGAGCGAGTGCAGATAGCGCCGCTTTTCATCGAGGAGCTTCATCCGATTTCTCAAAGATTCCCGCTCTGCATTCCGCTGCGGATCATTGATCACATCCTCGATATCGGCCAGGAATGCTTCCATCTGATCGGTCAGGGGAGCGGTCGGCTCCAGAATGCTTTGCTGTTTCAGATCACGTGTGTAATCCTGGAGCACACCGGCCAGAACGCGCAAATCCCGTCGGGACCAGACAAACAGAAAGGCAAACAGTGCCAGATGCAATCCCGCCGCGACGGCAATGGCCGTGGTGGACAGTTCCGCAACGGCGGTCAATAACTGATTCACGAGTCTTCCTTTGCAATTCCACCGAGCCGCTCAAACCAGACAATCACTGGAGCAATTACGTCATGTATGTTGAAACATGTGAGCAAAGATGTCCATCCCGGAAGGAATTTCAGGAAAACCGACCCGTGCACGGCATCACCCTCACCTCCATGTGAACGTGGCAGGCTCAGGAGTGAAGCGGATAGGCGTGGCGAATCAGTTGGAGGCATTCGGTGGAAACAACCACGCCCATCATTCCGCTCCGCTCCATTCTGGGCGTGCCACAGCCGGGGAAGGAAAGTGGACTGCTCTCTCCGGGGGCTTCCGCTTTACGGAGCGCCCCCGCTACCCGTGTTTGCTACTCGCTTGCCAGCTGGCAGAATTCTTTGGCTCGGCGGCGGATCGGTTCCAGGGCCTGGCTCCAGAATTCGACCGTTTCCATGTCTCCACCAAAGGCATCTTTGACCGCAGCAATCGCGCTGGGGCCACCGGTGGCGATCAGGAATTGAGCGTAGTGCTGGGCAAATCCGGACGGCTCATTGCGTCCCACTTCGTACACATACTGAGACAGCAGATGCCCCATCGTGTAGGGGAAGTTGTAGAACGGTTCATCACTCAGATAGAAATGGAGCTTGGAAATCCAGAAGGTTTCGCCCCAGGCATCGTCCGCAAAAATGTTGCCGTAGGCATGTTTCTGGGCGGTGTGCATGTACTCGTAGTATTCTTCTATGCGGAGTTCACCCTGGGCACGACGTTCATGAATCGCCTTGTCGAACAGATAACGACAGTGAATATTCATGAGGTACGCGACCGCATCGCTGAGTTGCCGATCGAGAGCAGCAAGTTTGTCCTCGCGGTTATTGATCAGAGAGTTGCGGTGCTCGGCCACAATGGTTTCGGCAAAGGTCGATGCGGTTTCGGCCAGTGACATCGGATACATCTGCATGACGTGAGGATGATTTCGCAAAACCCAGCCATGATAGGCGTGTCCCAGTTCATGCGCGAGTGTGCCCAGTGCTTCTTCGGTTTCCCGATACGTCATGAAGATGCGTGTCTGGCCGGAGAGCGGGAAGTCGATACAGAATCCGCCCTGTCGTTTGCCACTGCGATTTTCCGCCTCAACCCAGCCCTCTTTCAGCGCCAGCTGGGCAAACTGTTCGAGATCAGGATCAAAGGCGGCAAAACTGTTGAGGATGATCTGGCAGCCTTCCTGGTAGGGGACCCGGGCTGAAGTCAGATTGAGTGGTGCATCAACGTCAAACCAGCCCAGTTCTTCAATCCCCAGCAGTTTCTGTTTGGCGGACAGGTAGTTGCGTACCAGCGGCTTGGTTTCTTCGATGGCCTCCCACATCGCTTCGATGGCCTTGACCGTGACCCGGTTCTGCTGGCAGGGAGTGTGCAGATACGAAGGATGACCGGAATACTTCTGGAGGGTCAGTCGGGAGCCGATCAGATGGTTGAGCGTGGCTGCGGCCAGATCATCCACCTGCTGCCAGGCTTTGCGGGCGGCGTAGAAGTTGTTTTTCCTTTCGGAGCGGTCCGGGGAATCAAACATGACCTGACCGGGAGACTTGTGAACGATTTCTCCCTGCTCCATTAACGGAATGCGGAGCGTGCCGGAAAACGTGTCGTAAAGACGAGCCCAGGCATGCATCCCGTCAACACCCAGTTCGCTGGCCAGTTCCACCAGGTGATCTGGCAAGCGGGATTCGGCTTCCTGACGTCGTCGAGTTAGAAATCCAACGACCTCAGCCACTTCTGCAGCCTGGGTGATTGTTTCCCACTGTTCGTCCGAAATGGAGGCGATAACCGAATTCAGCAGATGATCGGTTACTTCAATCGCTCCGGTCAGCAGAGCGACTTCCGCTTCGGCCTGACGATAAGCGGCATTGGCCGCATCGGCAGCTGCCCAGCAGGCCACCAGGGATTTCGCCTGCCAGTACTCTGCTCGACAGGTGCCGTAGGCATCCACCTGTTTTTTCAGTTGTGCAGCGGAAAGCTCAGCCGCATTGGGAAGAGCGGTGCGGAGTTGCTGCTGCAGGTCTCGACTGAGAGTCTCGATGCGATTTTTCCATGCGGAAAATTCCGAGGTTCCGGGAATAGGGCCCAGTTCGGTCAACTGCCAGGTCAGTGGAAAAGACATAGAAAATCTCCAGAGCGTTATCTCAATTGTCCAGCTGGTGTGTGCTGGGCCAGATCCCGGATCATATCCAGAGTGGCCTGTTCGATCGCCTGTTCCCAATGTTCGGCCGGAAACTGGGACAGGTAAGGTTGACGTAAGTAGGCAAAATTAATTCCTCGGGAACTGTTGACCAGAGCCCCCAGTCCCTGGGAATCAAAGGCGGCGGCCACATCTCCCGCTCCACCCCCCTGGGCTCCATATCCGGGGATAAGCAGCGGGACGTGCGGCATCTGCTGACGTAACCGTGCCAACTCCTCCGGGTAGGTCGCTCCGACCACCGCTCCCACGCACCCATATTGGGATTGGGCAATACCAGCGTGTTCCGCACTGAGTGCTTCCACTTCCCGGGCCACTTTCTCATACAGATATACATCGTCCTGGCGATGGTCCTGAAATGAACCGGCTCCGGGATTACTGGTCCGAACCAGAACGTAAATTCCACCGCCAAAATCGATGGCGCGACGGATAAACGGCTCAAGTGTATCCACACCCATGTAAGGATTAACGGTCAGGGCATCGGCGGCAAATGGGGCATCGTCCGGGTCTTCACCGGCCAGGTAGGCATCGGCATAGGCGGCGGCAGTGGTTCCGATATCGCCCCGCTTGGCATCGCAGATCACAATCAGCCCCGCTCGACGGGCATGACGAATCACCCGCTCAAGAGCGACCACGCCGGCCGGTCCCAGCTGTTCGAAAAACGCAGCCTGCGGTTTGACCGCAGGGACGAGCGGGGCAATCACATCGATCAGGCGGCAGGAAAATTCCTCATACGCCGCCGCCTGCTGACTCAGTTCATCGCCAGGCAGCAGGGAAGCCCGACTCTGGATTTCCTCCGGGAGCTGATCAAAACGGGGATCGATACCCACCAGGGCTGGTGTTCCCTTGGTCAAAATCGCCTTGTGCAGGCGTTCGGCATATCCACTCATCCGCTTCCTTCCGTAAATCTGGTCCTCGTGCCCGACAAATGCATTCCCGCTCAGCTTTTTGGGGTTCCGGGGGAATCGGATTGCTGAAGATACGGCGATTCCTGAAGATGTTCGCTATAGGGAGCAGCGATCGGAATGGATTCGAGCGTATGGTCGGCTTTGCACAGACAGCAGGCGGTCTTCATCCGACCGGTGGCCAGCTGCTGCTCTCCACGAAAGATCCGCATCCGCCAGCAGACCGACTTCACCCCCAGCCGCTCGATATCGACGGCGATCTGAAGGACATCCCCAAAGCGGGCGGGGGCGAGATATTGACACTGCGAATTGACCCGCGACCAACCAATGATCACGCCATCCTCACGGCGATGCATGATGCTCAACCCGAAGCTGTTGAAATAGGCGTGCTCGGCTTCTTCCATGTAGCGGTAATAGTTCGAAAAATGAACAATTCCGGCCATATCCGTTTCAGCAAACGCCACTCGACGCTCGTATACAAACTGTGCATCCATCA
>JAGQQT010000187.1 GCA_020426065.1 Planctomycetaceae bacterium
TGATTTGTGCGAACCGCTCCTCGAAGTGGCCCAGAAAAGAGCAAACGAACGAAACTGGCCCCAGGTCATTCCCACACATGCTGACGCTACCACCTTCACACCGGAAGAAGGTTCCGCTGATGTGGTCACCTTTTCCTATTCGCTGACCATGATTCCCGACTGGTTCGCTGCAGTTGAAAATGCATTGCGAATCCTGAAGCCAGGAGGTGTGATTGCAGTCGTTGATTTTTTTGTCGCTCGCAAGTACCCCGCAGAATCACTGGTCAGACATGGCTGGACTACCCGCAGTATCTGGCCGCTCTGGTTTGCTTCGGATAACGTCTTTTTGAATCCGGATCACATTCCGTTTCTGACCAGCCACTTTGAAACTCTCCGCCTGGAGCAACGTCGGGGCAAGGTTCCTTTCCTCCCACTCGTCCGCGCACCCTATTACATCTTCCTCGGGAAAAAACGCTGATTTTGCAGGCCGATTCCTGTACGCTGTGCGGGGACCTTTTGCATTATTTACCAGTTTGGGGCCCCGTTCGGCCGACTCAGAAGCGATCTTGAGTAAAAATCCAGATCGCGGTACGTTTTCCTGACTTTCCCCGTCGATACGGATCTTCCTTTCGATGGACCTGATCCATTCAGATCACATGTTGTCTGAGTGAATGAGGACTGGGTGAGAGAAGTAACATCGACTCTCCCGGCCAGCATTCCACAGACAATCAAAACCCTTTCAAACACTCCCTTCCTGATTCGGTCCTGATTCTGATTCTGCAGAAACAGCCCGGATGTCAATTCCTCAGAATGAAATCTGTTGCTCAGTCTGAACAGACTCCCGCTTCCGGTTTTTTCTGACCAAAGGTCTCCACATGATCGCCTCTATTCAACGACTCGGATTGATTGCAGGAACTTTACTTTCTACGGCCATGCTCTGCAGTCTGTGCGGCTGTATGAGGATGTCTGGTTTCGTGATGAACGAATCCGGTCAGAATTATTACCGACATGGCAATTACGCCATGGCCCAGCGAGAGTTCCGGAAAGCGGTTTACGATGATCCGGAAAATCCGCACTACCTTTATAACCTCGCCGCTGCGACCCAGAAGCAGGGGAACATGGCAGAGGCCGAGCAACTTTATCAGCAGGCTCTGCAGATCGATCCCTCCCATCACCCGTCCTATCACGGGATGGCGACTCTCATGATGCAACAGGGACGCACCGAAGAAGCAGAACAAATGGTTTCTGCCTGGGCTGGCTCTCAACCCTATTCTTCAGATGCCTACATCGAACTGGGCTGGCTGCAGAATCAGATGGGACAGGCTGACCTGGCAGAAGCTTCTTACCAGCAGTCACTGCGGTTGAATCCCGGCAACGATCATGCGATTGCACAACTTGGTCAACTTTATGAAAGCCAGGGACGAACGCAAGACGCTGCAGCGATGTATGAGAAAGCCCTGTTTCTGGACCCCACTCAACAATCCGTTCACTCCCGTCTGACCGCATTGTACGATCAGCATCCGGAACTGGAACAGCAGCAGATGGGTTATGGCTGGCCGGAAGATTCATCCATGATGGCATCCCATCAAAACATGCCACAGGACAATCATCAGCAATACACCCAGGCAAACGCCTGGAATACTCCCTGGAATCACATGGCCGCTGCCCCTTACGGTTATGAAACGGCCACTACTCCACAACCTTTTGACTGGAATGCGTCTGCAATGACACAGGGATATGCTCCCGTTCCACAGACCGCCCAGATGATGCCCGCTCCTTATGGTGCTCCGCACTGGAGTAGTTCACCGGTTGCTCAGGGCTATCCCATGACTCAATCCATGCCGATGGCTCAGTACCAGCCAATGCCCCAGTACCCCATGGCTCAATTTCAGGGAAACATGGAATATGCACAACCCGGTCCAACGATCGCTCCGCAATATATGAACCAGACGGCAGGAAGTATCCCGCAATGGTCCTTCACGCCCGCTCCCCAGACTGCAGCAAGCCCGGTCCCCGCCTATGATCCGGTTGACCAGATGTCCCAGGGAATTCCCCAGGTCTCCGCATTCTGATCAACAGTTGCGACGGGATGAGTTCTAAATGTCATTCCGTCGCACTGGCCTCGATTGGATTGGGCCCTTTACGGGGATGAAGTCCTTTTCGAGAAATGTGTGCTGTCACTGCGGCATCGATTCCATTCGCGATGGCGAGCATGATAAATGCTGTTGTCACTTTCTCTGCGGAGTTTGTGTTAATGCCATCAACCAGCAAGACCACAAACATCAACCACGCGATCACTCCCCCGAACATTTCCAGCACGGCGATAGTGGTATGCCCCATCACGAAATCGCCCCATGACGGAAACACAAAACTGCGCCAGGCAATCTGCCCCGGGGTCCAGAATTTGGCGCCGCAGTCATCGCAGTCGTAGATGTTTTTGGGAATGGCTTCTTTGCAGTATGTGCAGAGGTTCTCCATGGATTGCGATGTTTCTGGAGCAAAGCCTGCTGCCCGATACCCTTCCAGGGCCGTTTCAAACGCATCTGGCAGCTTTTTGCGATCGGTTTTCTGAAAGCCGGAAAACGCCAGTTTCTTCCCGTCTTTCAGCTTCAGATTGATCATCCCGTTCCAGGAAGCTTTGAATTTGTCAATCTGGCTGTAATAGATCATCCAGAAGGTCTTCTTGGGAATTCCTTTCCCGTTTGTGTGCAGCATGATCAGCCTGAGATTGGTCAGCACAAAGACCGTATGATTGATCATCGAGGCCCACAGCCCCATGAAGTAGAATTCCACAAAGGAATAGCGGATTCCTTTCGCGATATAGATCACTTCCTCTCCCTCAAACAGCATCTGGGAGAGTTCCTGTTGAGCGGCATTCAGCAGCTTGACCTTCTGCTTCATCTCGTTTTTCCAGCCCCATCCCTGGACGCGTGGAAAGACAGAGTCAATGTTCAAATCAAGATGCTCAGGGACAAACAGATTCAGCTCCTGCAGACGGCGTTCTGCTGTAGGAGCTTCCGGTTCGGGAGTAAAAAGTTGATCCTGATCAGCGCCTGCCATGATTTCGCCTGAAATTGAAGTGATGATGAAATAAATGAATCTGTTACCATCGTGTCCGAGCATTGATATTCATCTACACGCTCCTGAAATTCAACGCAGCGTCCCCTTTCACATTCATTCATCGGCAAATTCCTTCCTTTCTCCAGCTCATCTAACCGGCAGACTTTAACACTGCTTCCCAAACACTGAAGCAACCGTAACTGAAACCGGAAACGAACAACTGACCGGCTCAGACCAACTCCAGCCATTGGAAATGAATTCGACCTGACCGGGATGACGATCATTTCGATACGAATCATTGGAAATCGGATCTGGCCACGGAAAAATCCGTAGTTTGCCAGATCTTCACACGGATGTTGATCACCAGAAAAGGATTTCTGCAACGTGACCCACGAACAGAATCTTCCCCCCCAGGCGAATGAATTGTCCTCGGATGCGTCCCGGATTGCAGAACTGGAAGCTCAGATTCGTGGCATGAAGCTGCAGATGATGCATCTGGAAAAGCTCAGCTCTGTCGGTGTGCTGGCCTCTTCCATCACGCACGAATTCAACAACATCCTCACCACGGTCATCAACTATGCCAAAATGGGGATCCGGCATCAGGATCAGGAAACGCGGGATAAAGCCTTCGACAAGATCCTGGCTGCCGGTCAAAGAGCGGCCAAAATCACTACGGGGATGCTCTCCTACGCCAGGCAGCGGCCGCATCAGACCGATGTCCATCATCTGACCCGTCTGGTGGATGACATTCTGGTCCTGGTGGAAAAAGATCTGCAGAAGCACAGGGTCCAGCTCGAAACCCGCTACCTGCACGATGCCTGCGCGGATGTGAATCCCAACCAGATTCAGCAGGTTCTGATCAACCTCATCATCAACGCCCGTCAGGCGATGCAGAATGGCGGCAAGTTGACCATTACGGTTGATGTCGACCCCTCTGGCCCCTGGAGCACGCTCAGCGTGGCGGATTCCGGCTGCGGGATTCCTGCTGACAAGCTCCCCAAAATCTTCGAAACCTTCTACAGCACAAAAGAAGCAGAGGAGTCCGGTCAGGGAGGGAGCGGACTGGGTCTGGCATTCTGCAAAGAAATTATTGAAGCCCATCGCGGCAGAATCCGCGTGGAAAGCCGGGTTGGAGAAGGGACTGCTTTTACTCTGAAATTTCCTTCCGCCAAGCCAACAGGCCTCTTGAGTGGCCAGGCAGTTGTGGGGCGTGCCAGTTGAGGATTGCGTAAGCTGTTCCCTTGAACTGCTCAAGGGTCGATAACGAAGAACTCCCGGGTTTTTTCGGGATCCGCTTCCACGATCAATGTCCCGGCATATCGTCCCAGTTCCAGGGAAGAAGAGACTTGGGAATCCCCATAGTCTTTTTCCGAACGGGTCGTCACAATCACACAGCGGGTTGAGGCATTTTGACGCTGAACGGCTTCGGTTTCGATCTGTTCCATGGTAAACCGAGAACCCGCTTCCGCCAGGGCCAGCAGGTCCAGCCAGCCGTAAGTGTGTTCGCTGCGTGAGGCGGCGATCCATTCGGTCCGGGCATTGCCGAAACACAGGAGATCCATCTGCTGTGCACCGCATTGCTGAATGAAATTCCAGCCGATCGTCATCGCCAGTGAGGCGGCATGTTCAAGTCGTTCAATTTCTGCTTCGCTGCTGTTCTTTTTGTCTGACCAGAAATCGAGAATCAGCACCAGCCGCTGATCCCGATTCTGCCGATATTCACGAACCATCAATTCATTGCGTCGAGCGGTAGTCTTCCAGTGAATGGATCGCAGTTCATCACCGATCCGATATTCCCGAATCCGATGAAACTCATCGTGATGAGCCCCCGCCCGACCACGAGCTGTCCGACTGGCTTCCTGCCCTTCGGTCAGTCGACGCTGCCAGGAACTGGCCAGATTTCCCAGGCGGGGATAGACCAGGATGGTATCGTAGATTTCAATCTGCAGCCCCCGTTCAACAATGCCGAGGGGAAAACGAGTTACCGCTCGAACGGGTCCCAGCCGGTATTGACCACGTTGGACAAACTGAGCCTGGTAACGTCCGGTTCGTTCACTGCGGGCAGGAATCTGGGCAAACACCAGCTTGCCGGAAAGAATTTCCCGCGGCCCCAGAATCCGGTCTTCCACCGCGACCAGGCACGAGGAAAGGAACCGTTTTCGATTCTGCAAAATGATGTCGACCGAAAGCGTCTCGCCAGCCATCACCCTTTCGGGTAAACGTCGCCTGACCATCATGCGACGGGTCATCGCGAAGGTCACTCCCCCATTGACAATGAAGGGGCCTGCCATCAGCGCGAACATCAGCATCAACGTGTTGGTTTTTCCAAATAATGCCCCCAGCAGCAGAATAATGAGCATCAGCAGATACATCTGCCCTTCACCAGGCAGTTTCCACAGATTTCTGGTGGGGGCGGAGCGTTGTCCGGTTTGAGTGGGGACCGAGACTCGTTTCAGGAATCCATCATCATTTGTTTCGATGAGTGTCTTCATTCCCCAGACAGAGCTGATCAGCAGGATCAGGTAGGAAAACCACAGTAGCGGTGAACTGAGCGAGCGGCTGAGGAATCCAGTCATCAGATCCGCCAGCAGACACCCTAACCCAGCGATTACCAGCAGAAAGGAAATCCAGGGAGAACGACCAGGAAATGGTTTGGAATTCGCCATGTTCTTATCTTGTACAGTCCCGAACCATGTGTCAAATGTTCACACAACAGCTTCCCATATTGAGGATTGAATTGCCTGGAATTGATCAGAAATGACACACCACAGGTACCGGGAAGCAAGCTTCTCTGATGCCCCCAGGTCACTGCCTGATAATCTCAATCCGTACAACTGGAACTGCATTTTGCAGGGAGCTGGCTCAATCTTGAATAAATGTTGCAAAGAGTGGACATGATGATAAATTGATACGCAGAATTTTGCATTCATGTGAACAAATCACGGAAGAGAACTTGAGAACCTGTTAGATCTCCTGCTGCCTGGATGCGACCAGAACTTTTTCGCACTCCGTGTGAGGCTGATATGGACAATCCATTTGCCAACGACGAATACGGACGTCCTCAAAACCGGGCCAGTCTTATTCCTCCAGATACAACAAAACCCAGCACGGGTTCATCTCACTTTTTTGTGCTGGAAGAGAAAAAGAGCAACTCCGCTGATCGCTGGGTGCTGGTTCTCTTTTCACTCGTCATCGTAGCGGCAGTGTTTGGTGGGATGATCATGCTCATCCAGAACATCTCTCCTGAAGCCCCGACCCGACTGACTCCAGGTGCGGATGAGAATGCGATTGGCGATCAGGTGACCCCAGTCGATCCTGGAGAAATCTCAGGAGATGCGGAATCCAAATAAATTGGTTCCCATCATCCAGAGACTGACCGGCCCAATTGCTTCGTCTAACAAACAGCGTAAATAGACAGAGCCTGACTTGAATCTGGTGTGATTGCTTCGTTTGACTGGCAATGCTCGATCCAAATGGGTGTGACGGATCTGAAGTCCACCCAAAAGAAAAAACACCGGGAGTTCCGTAGAACCCCCGGCGTCTATAATAAAGATCCTCCTGATCTTGACAGTGATAACCATCACCCACAGCGAGTGAAGAATGGTGTTCGCACGTCTGATTCGGCCTGTTAGCGGAATCGGTAGTCTGGATTATCTCCTGCCCAGACCGCCTCAGCCAGTCTCGACTCGGTCTGGATCTGCTCAAACGAATAACAGGAAATCAGTGACTCCGTTTCAATGTCGACCATCGTATCAGTCGGCCAGGTATAATTTCTCACATAAACCGGAAGTGACAATTCCCGGTCGATTACGGTAATCGCCTTCCGATAGAGTGGAGAGGTTTTCGGATCGGAATGCTGGATCGTAACCTGAATACAGGGACGATCTGCGAACATGATATTTTCCTCGATAATACAGGAGGGGGTCTCCTCCATTTCGAGATCGAGCTTCCGATTCCGTATGATTTCAGTGGCCAGATTGACCAGTCCCGCACAGGTAATCGGATGGCGGGTCTCACTCATCGCCCGGTCGCCCGTTGGATCCAGCTTGAGCGTGGGAATGAATCGGCCTTTCAGTCCCCCCAGCTTCACCAGCATACGACCTTCATTTTCATTTTCAGCGAACAGCAGCTCCCGTCCCTTATCTCCGGATAACCATTTCATGTAGACGGAGAAAGGAGCGTGCCGCAGCTTCACTTCCATTTTCTGCTCATCCCGCAATTCCCCATCGATACGCTCCTGTCTGGTAAATACGAAGGTGTAGGAGGGAACTTTTTGGAGTCGTGAGATTCCATCTTCCAGCGTGGCAATGACGCGATTCAGGGCAACAGTATCGGCACTGAGAGTCTGCTCAGGCATTTCCTCAACGGGCATGGGAACCAGGGAAGACTCCAGAGCAGTCCCATCCGTCAGTGTGGGCATGTTTCGCAGGGCTGGATCCAGCTCAGAAACCCTGATGGGAACGGTCATGGGAGCCTGGGTACGGTCTTCAGCCTGAGCGGGCTGATAGCTGTAATACAGACAGGAAATAGCCATGCCGGCCAACATTGCGGCAGCAACATTGCGA
>JAGQQT010000188.1 GCA_020426065.1 Planctomycetaceae bacterium
GAGGAACCGGAAAATATCAGGCCGACTTTTGTTCCTTCTGCGCTTCCGGATAGACAATGCGGCCATGGTGCATGCTGATCAGCGATTTGATGAGTGATTCTTCGATCTGCTTGATTTCACTCAGCTTGAGAGAACATTCATCAAACTGGCCATCCAGCAGACGTTTCATGGTCAACTGATGAACAAGTGTACGAATCCGGGCCGGAGTCGGTTCACTCAGAGTTCGGCTGGCCGATTCCACACAGTCCGCCAGCATTAAAATTCCGGCCTCGCGAGACTGAGGTTTGGGGCCGGGATAACGGAAGGCCGCCTCTTCCACATCCTGCCTGTGATCAGGATCGGCATCTGCTTTCTTGCTGGCCGCGTGATAAAAGTATTCAACCAGTGTTGTACCATGATGCTGTTCAATGAAATCGATCAGTGCCTGGGGCAGATGATATTCCTCCGCCAGTTCCACGCCATCTTTCACATGCCCGATGATAATGAGCGTGCTCATGGCGGGGGCCAGGGTATCGTGCCGGTTTGCGGCTCCGGCTGGTCGATTTTCAATGAAGTATTCTGCCTTTGGAATTTTACCGACATCGTGGAAATAGGCACCCACGCGAACCAGCAATCCATCCGCTCCAATCACCTTTGCTGCGGCTTCAGCAATCGTGGCCAGGGCAATGGAGTGGTTATAAGTCCCCGGTGCCCGACGAACCAGTTCCTGAAGCAGGGGGTGAGAAGGATCGCTCATTTCCAGCAGACTGATTCCCGTGACAACTCCAAACGTGGATTCAATAAACGGCAGGCTCCCCGCCAGAATGAACCCGGCCAGAACGCACCAGCCCGCATTTTTCAGGCACAATTGCAGCAGAGTCTGATCAAACCAGAACAGCAGACCGCCAGATGGGTACACCAGAACTTCCATACCCCAGGAGACTACAAACGTAGCCAGCCCGGCCAGAAACCCGGCCTTGATGATGGTTGAGCGGGACTGCACCCGCTTCAGGCAGATGATCGAGGTAACTGCTGCAGCCATGATGGCAGTAAACTGTACCATGTTCATGCGGGTGGACATCACGATCAGCAGGCTGAGGAACAGCGAAGTGACGATCGCCATCCGCTGATTGAATGCAATGGCCACAATCATGGCGGTTGCCGCCACGACGGCCACTTCTCCCCGCACAGGATCGAAAGAAGCCAGACGTCCAAACAGGGCCGCTACCACAATGACAGTCAGAAAGACGGTGAAACGTGGCCAGCTGAGAATGACTCCCGGTTCAAAACGGACCAGATACCAGGTTACGAAAATCATCAGGACCGAGACCATCAGAAACACAATGGCACTGCGGGCCAGACGTGCATCCCAGGTAAAATGGTCCAGTGAAGCTTTATACTGAGCCCACAACGTGTTGAGCAGGTTCTGGTCAATGACACCATCTGGAGGCAGAAACTCGTCCCCTTCATTGATCAGGTCATAAACCGGCTCAACCCGTTCTCCAGCAAATCGCCGGGCCCGCTGGGTGCTGGCCTGATCGTATTCCAGAGTGGGGCGGACCTGATTTCGCATCCAGTTGGTCAGTGGAGCCCGAATGATGTCCAGCCGGGGGAAGTCCGACCAGCGTTGACCAAGGAACCCGGCGTCATTCAAAAGGTCACTGAGGGAAACATCTGTAATACTGGCAGCCATCCAGATTTCCGTATCCTCCAGCGGATTGGGCTTCGGCAGATTGACCTGTGAATTCACGATGGCCAGGGGAGAATCGAGTCCCAGGTCGCGCCGGGCCAGATCTTTCGGGTTGATCAAACCTGTTTTCAGCAATGGCTGGATGAAACGGGAGTACTCGTCAATGATGCTGGAGATATGAGTCTCAGATTGCCGGGCATCCAGAGGTGTAATCGCCTCACGTAACTGCTGATACCGGAACTGGGCATCATCATTGGCGGTGAGGGCACTTCCGTTGCCGGAATCAGTTGGCTGGATGGTTGTCAGATTCACCTGACCGGAAAGGCCAAACGCTTCTCGAATCTCCAGAGAAAGATGTTCCAGCGATTCCGATTCTGCTATTGCACCGAGAGCCGCTTTCAGCCGCTCCGGAGAATTCCGCAGGGTTTCCGGATCATTCCGAAAAATGAGCGGCACCATCCG
Organism: Planctomycetaceae bacterium; assembly: GCA_020426065.1. Lineage (GTDB taxonomy): Bacteria > Planctomycetota > Planctomycetia > Planctomycetales > Planctomycetaceae > Rubinisphaera. The sequence goes on from JAGQQT010000188.1 coordinate 2,132, forward strand.
CTCACGTTCTTTGGCCAGCCGCGATGTTTCAAAGTTGTTGATGACTTCAAACGTACTGCGTGCCGCCAGTCCATCCGGAAACCGATCCCCATTTCGATAGGGAAACGGATAGACCCAGCCGGACAATACAACCACAATCGCGATTGTGGCCAGCAGTCCTGTACTGAACTGCAGAAGTCGTCCTCGTTGATATTTAAGCGAGAAGAACTGCCGCACCGAGGTGCTTCCACCTCGATGCGTGACTTTCCGGGTCACCCGGGATCGTTTTTGTGTGCCAAAAAGTTTCATCAGCAGTCGTGATCAAATGGCAGTATTTCTCATTCGCACAGGAAGTTCAGCCAGAATGGGAAGACGTTCCCCAGGCAGGTGACGAATGAAAAATCATTTCGATGAGACCCCGTTTTCCGTATTGGTATCATAGGCTTTTACGATCTCCCGTACGAGTCGATGCCGGACAATATCGCGACCATCCAGATGGATTGTGGCAATTCCCGGAATCCCTTTCAGACGAGTCATCGCATCAGTCAAACCACTCGGAACATGAGCAGGGAGGTCATTTTGGGTTAAATCCCCCGTGATCACAATTCTGGACCCATTTCCCATGCGTGTCAAAAACATCTTCATCTGGGTAATAGTTGAGTTTTGTGCCTCATCCAGAATCATGAAGGTTTCATTCAGTGTACGTCCCCGCATAAAGGCGAGCGGCACAATTTCTATGACATCATGTTCCATGTAACGCTGAACAGTCTCAAAATCGAGCATATCGCGCAGGGCGTCCAGTAGCGGACGGATAAACGGATTAACCTTGGCGAGCATATCTCCTGGCAGAAAACCGAGTTTTTCACCTGCTTCAACAGCTGGTCGGACCAGTACGATTTTCCGGATTTCTTCGCGTCTCAATGCTTCCAGTGCCATGGCGACTGCCAGGAAAGTTTTTCCCGATCCTGCCGGTCCAGCACAAAATACCAGATCGTTATCCCGGATGGCGTGCATGTACCGCGCCTGACCCCGGGTTTGCGGGACAATGGACCCAGCCTGAATGGGCGTCAAATGCGGCTGGCCAGCCTCATCTACATCCGGTGGTGGCAGTGGAGCACGATTCTTCAACACCTGCTCGACCTCTTTTTCTGTCAACTGGTGACGGTTTTTCACGGTGCGTTGAAGTTCTCCAATCACTTCCGAGGCATAGGCCACTTGTGATCGCTGTTCGCCCCCAATGTGAATTTCATTACCAGTTGCCGTGATCGTTACTGGAATGGCACGTTGGATCTGACGCAAATGGGCATCCTGATGCCCGAAGATCAGGCGAATCTGTTCGGATGGCACCTCGATCGTTTTATGCAATGTTTTGAACTCCTTGTTTGATGAACCTGACTCCAGAGTGCAGACCAGGGTCTTATATGAATTATCCGTTTCGGATGTCCCGGATTCAACTGCCAATGCTGCTGAGGCCAGATTCAGCAGGGAACAGTCGTCAATCAGATCATGTTCGATTCATACGTTCCTGATCACTCTTCCCTGACTCAAGCCCGGTGTCAATTTTGCCGATTGTGACGATAGCGTAGCTGCTGTATGGAGCGGGGACACTCTGGAGACTTGCGGTACTAGCCACAAAATCTACCTGGTCTCCCTATCTTTCCATCGGCTTTCTCTAAAGGATTGGACACCATCCACACAGGGATGTTCGTCGTATGTATGAAACTCATTTTCACCTACGGAAGCGCCCCTTTTCGGCCGCACCTGATTCCCGCCTGGCTTACTATTCCGGGTCATTTACCCGCAGCATGATTGCTCTGGAGCGAACGATCAGGCATGGTGCCGGAATTGGCCTGTTGACGGGAGCCAGTGGACTGGGGAAGACACTGCTCTGTCAGACACTTGCAGAAAAGCTGGCAGACAATCCCATACCTGTGTTGTTGCTGACCGCCAGTTTTCAGAAGCCGGCAGATCTGCTGCAGGCGATTCTGTTCGAACTCCGCCGACCTTATCGACACTTGAGTGAGCAGGAATTACGCCTGGAACTGGTCGCTTATGGTCGGGAACTCGCCGGTTACAATTCCGGGATTGCCATTATCGTGGATGAGGCACATTTGCTCCCCGAGCCGGTCCTGGAAGAACTCCGCTCATTGACAAATTTCGTCTGCCGTTCCCGGCCCGTGTTCCGCGTGGTGTTGAGTGGACAGACCGTTCTGGAAGAAATCCTGACCCGCAGCAGCCTCTCGGCACTGAATCAGAAGCTGGAGTGTCATTGTTGCCTGGATCCGCTCACGCAGCAGGAGTCGGTCTCCCTGCTGATGACACGTGTGGAAAAAGCAGGTGGTGATCTGTTACAGATGTTTCAGGAATCAGCCATTGAATACGCTGTCATCGCCGCTGATGGAAACCCCCGTTGCCTGAATCATCTTTGTGATCTGGCCAGTCTGATGGCCTATCAGCAGGATGAACCGCAAGTGACGGTTCCACTTTTGAAGAAAGCTCTGGATGAACTCCAGACACTTCCGCTGCACTGGGTCATCCCGTCAGATTCCATCTCAGGCAATGTGAAAACGGCATCAGATCCCGTTGCTGAAATTCCTGTTCAAAGACCAGCACCACCTCTGGCCGCACAAACTGCACATGCTGTGGAATCAGGCGTCTGGGAAGTCGGTGCTGATCTGGATGAGCCAACAGTAGCTCCAGCACCAGTTGCTGCACCGAATGTGGAACACAGGAAGTTAGCAGATATTGCCGTTACAACTCATTCTGCTAACTTGCAGGATGACGAATTCGAAGATGGCATTGAAGATGCCATTGCCGAACAGATGGCAGAGATCGAACTGGATCAGGTCACTGTTCCTAAAGCAGCTGCCGTTAAAACAAAGGATGAATGCTCTGCCAACACAGCTAACCATTGCACGGGTGAATGCGACAACGGGTGTTGCCAGGAGGAACTGGATGCCAGCCAATCGGAGTTTGTGGATTCCGTCATCGAATTGGAATCGGATGAGAAGCCTTCAGAGATGATTCCTATCATTGATAACTACGCCATGCTGGATGCCAGAAGAAAAGGCCAGTTATCGAGCATTGTTGGGTCTACGTGTGTGACTCAAGTGACGGCGCAGGATCATGAAATCGAATCCCGGATTGCCCAGTCAGTGATCGATCTGCGTGCGGAAATCGATTCAGGGTTAGTTTACCAGGACGACGATTACGTTCCCCATCCCGATGACTTTTACAGTGAACCGGTCGATTCATTGACCGCTGGAACGGATGTTGTCGAACTCGACGACGAAGTGGATGACGACTTCTGATGTTTGGCGTCGGAATGGACGAGCCAATGCGGACTGCTCAATCCATTGACTTTGCCAACGCATTTCGAATCGCCTCAGAGATCGATTCTCTTGAGTCGTCATTCCAGACGATCAGGCCATCGGTTCCGATCACCCATGTGGCGGGTGTATATTCTGCCTCCAGGCCGAGCAGAGTCTCAATTGCGAAGTAACCGTTTGGCCAGTTGGCTCCTGTTTTCTTCAGATAGGCTTCGATCTGCGGTAATGCGTCAGGGGGATCGGATGTGAGTCCGAGAAACACCACCTGATCCTGGTCGGCAAATTCCTGCTGAACTTCGACCAGTTCCTGCGTAGCCTTCAGACAGGGCAGGCAGTAACACGACCAGGCTTCAACAACCAGAACTTTTCCGGTGAGATCACCTGGTTCCCCATTGACCCAGCCTGCCGCCTGAATTGCTGGAGCATGCTTTCCGACTGCCAGCCCACTCAATCCGCTGGGAATCAGGTTTGGTTGTCCCAGGAGATATCCCAGCCAGAGAAGCAGAATCAGTCCGATTCCCACTAATGGCCAGCTTGTACTGCGAACCGTTTTCGACTCAGCTGACATTCCAGATCAATCCGCTTTCCGTCGAGTAAAGATCATCAGATGCTGACGGGGCAGGTCATCGTAGGTTTTGGTATGTTCCAGGTTCAACCCGGGTTGAGTCATCTCAAGAATCGATTGTTTTTCGGACATTTTGTGAACCAGCTTGATCGGAACATCCGGATCTTCCAGTCGATATTCCACCAGGGCAATCCGCCCGCCTGGCCGTAAAGCCTGGGCCATGTTCAGGGCCATTTCGTACGGGAACTCGAACTCATGATAGACATCAACCATCAGGATCATGTCGACGCATTCCGGTTCGAGCTGCGGACTGTCCGGAACTCCCAGGTGAAGGTCGACATTCGTGATTTCCGTTTCTGCCATGCGGGCTTTGAGCCGTAAGAGCATTTCCTTCTGGATATCGACTGCAATCACTTTCCCTGTGGGGGCGACTTCCGGAGCCATCTGGAGAGTCAGCACGCCGCTCCCCGCTCCAATATCCGCCACCACATCTCCGGGCTTGAGCTTCAAAAGTTCAATCAGTTTGGACAGCCTTTCTTCTTCTTCCCGCTCCGGACGCTCCAGCCAGATGGCTGCCGGATGCCCCATGACATGCGCAATTTCCCGCCCCAGATAAAACTTGCCGATGCCATTCGGATCATGCTCCGCCCGGAATTCATAGCGGGGATCTTTGTCTGCTGCCGGCTCATCTGCCTGGAGCGGAGGGCAGATTGCCGTCATTGGAAACAGAATCAGAATCCACAACTTTGACTTCAGTGCGTTCAGCATGCCAGTTCCTTCCAAGTGCGTTGGTGATCCAGAAAAGTTTACGTCTCGTCGGCAGAATCTCCCGGAGGAGTTCGTGGTTGATCCAGATACATCATCAGCACGGTCAGATCTGCGGGGGTAATTCCGCTGATCCGTTCAGCCTGGCCAACTGTCAGGGGACGGACCCGACTCAGTTTTTCACGGGCTTCAGTTCGTAACTGCATCAGAGAGCGATAGTCAAAACTCGCCGGGATTTTGATCGCATTGATTTTGCTGTACCGGGCAATTTCCTTGTCCTGCTTTCGCAGATAACCCGAGTACATCACATCATTTTCAATCTGGCTGATTGCCTCTGAAGACAACTCCAGTTGATCCAGGTCCGGAGCCATTTCCCGTAAAGACTGCCAGTTGGTATCCGGTCGACGCAGCCAGTCTTCGAGCGACTGACCATGATGACGTTTGCTGCGGATTGCCTGAAAGGCCCGGTCAATCTGTTCGGTTTTTTCTGTAAACCGATTCCAGCGTTCCGCACAGACTGTTCCCAGATCGCGACCCAGGGGAGTCAGTCGGCGGTCTGCATTGTCCTGGCGCAGAATGAGACGGTACTCCGCTCGCGAAGTGAACATCCGGTAGGGCTCATCTACTCCTTTGGTTACCAGATCATCAATCAGTACACCGAGGTAAGCCTGATTGCGGTCCAGCACGAAAGCTGATTTCCCGGCTACAGCCAGGGCTGCATTGATCCCCGCAATCAATCCCTGGCCAGCCGCTTCTTCATAACCTGTCGTCCCATTGATCTGGCCCGCGAAATACAGCCCTCGTATCCGTTTGGTTTCCAGTGTGGG
>JAGQQT010000189.1 GCA_020426065.1 Planctomycetaceae bacterium
AACGCTGTCCGGGTTGCGACGCAGGATGGCAGCTGCCACGAGGGCGGCAACATCCACGCACCGCATCTTCGACGTCCCTCCTCGACCACGGCATCCCGTGATCGGGGATTGCATCGATCCGGAAACGTCCAGACCAATCACGACTGGTGCTGGCAACTCCGGCACGTTTCCACAGGCGATCTCGGCGGCCTTGTGCAGGCTCGCCCTGATCTCATGCGGAATCTCATCCGAGACGTTCAGGTACGCAGCAAAGTACTGGTATGGGAACTGTCGCGACCGCCGGATTTCATTTTCATCAGCCAGTCGCGCAGCCACATAACCTGCCATTGCCGAGTCCTGAAAAACACCGTGACGCTGGAGTGTATTCAGATTCATCCGCAGCGCCTGCGGTCCCATCGACTTGGCGATGGCCGTCCACACCTGCGGTCCCCTTGCCGTATCGGCCAAGAGATCCCAGCGGGCATGCAGTGCCGGACGATCCTCTCTGCCTTCCAGCAACGCAACCTGCCGCTCGGCTGTTTCCGCAGAGCGGAACTCGATCAGCAGGCGGACCTGTTCTGGCAGATCGATCTCGGTTGCCGGCGCCCACTTGGACTGCTCCTTATCTGTCAGCCAGCCGAACAGGGCACGCCGGTTATTGTCCTTCGGTGTCGGCCGAGCCATCCGCAGGATGTCCCGCAGGGACGGATCGTGACCGATTGAGGCAGACAACAACTTCTCCGGCGAAGCGGAGTTCAACCATCGCTGAAACGCCCGCTGCAGTGAGCTGGACAAGGACTTCTTGCCGAACTGACCGGAACGGATCATCTGGAACAGTGTCCGCAACACGCGTCCGTTGTCGATCACGCGATCGAAAACCTGATGGAACAGGATCGGATCACGCGCAGCCAGCGTCGCAGTCAGCGCAGTCGGCATATCCTTCAGGCACGCCCGCTCACGCGAGTAGACAGCCAGCCGAGCCAGGTAGTCGTTGTCGTCCACCAGGTCAATCAGGGTCTTCAGCGTGTTGAGCTGTGTTTCGGCACTTGCGTAGAACGTCCCATTGAAACAGCCGGTTGCGGCCAACTGGGCCAGCGCATGCTTTGGGTCCAGTGAATAAGCCGGTCCGCCCGCTTCATTGCGAACAGTCGTCCGTGGCAGGATGGACTTGATACTTGAAAACAGTGTCTTGTTGGCCATATCAGCCTCCTCAAAAAATGGCTCGACGAAGGGGTGGCGAGAGAACAGACCTTGCGGTCTTCCGACGCTCTGTCCAATTGAGCTACTGCTTTCGCAGGCGGGACTTGAACCCGCAACCTTCGGATTACATGGACTCCCATCCGGCAGTCGAGCCGATCACGCTGGACTGAGGCAGCAACTCCGCTGCGGTCAGTCCCCCTTTCAAATTCCGTTCTTCAGTGATGCAACGAGACTGCTCTCACGCAAAATCGAAACGGCCTGGTCTCCTGAACCCGCATTCGATTCTGCGATAAAGAGTCCGACGAAGGGATGATCAGAGAACGCCTTTGACAAGGCTTCTGGCGCGTCTGCCGCTCCGCCACAGTGTGTGACCACACTGGTGGGATTCGAACCCACGCGTTCCTGCGAACACCAGATCCATGGACTCCAATCGGTCAGTCGGAATAACTCTCATTTCTTAAAACGGATCAACGAAGTGTTGGCCAGAGCATTACGTTGCTCTACCTCTGAGCTACAGCGCGTTATTGTGCGATCACAAGTTTCCCGTGAAACAACCAAATAGCGCTGATGGGACTCGAACCCACGACCTACGGCGTATGAAGCATGGACTCCAAACCGGCAGTTGATCCGTGTTTCCATTACGGCGACGAAGGGTGCTTAGAAGTTGGCTCCCGATTGAGCCCGTCCCGCTGATTTCTGTTGTAATCGGGACGACGAGAATCGAACTCGTGGATTCCAAACTGGCAGTCGACGCAAATATCAAAACTGCAATCCAACGAAGTCTTTGTTGAGACGCCGTCCTTACCGGGCTGTGTTGTGACACAGGTTTCACCTTTGAGGGGAACTCCCGGCAGTGGACACGCGGCTTTGTCTGCGTGAGACTCAGACCGCTTGACTAGTCGGTCGCCCGACATCGCTACCTTAGGGCCGTCATAGTTACGGGTAGTCCCAACGGGCAGTTGGATCGCAAATTCATTTGCATTTGTGAATCATTCAGTCGTTGAACAAGACCTCGACGAAGGTTTGTCAGGACATCGTGCCGTGAGGCACATCAGGTAATGGTGTTGATGTAGTCCAGACAGTCAGTCGAGGTCAGTAACGAGACCCCTGAGCGGGAAAATGGTTCGCGAAAGAGTTCATCGGGCGAGGAAGGAATCGGAAATGGTCGCCATTCAGCCTTCACGTTTTTCATTTTTTCGTCCGAGATTGCGCCTGGAAAAGCACAGCTCCCACTTCGTCATCAAACCGCAATTCTCTAAAGTACACCAAAGGTTTCGAATGCTGTGGTGGCTTTCATGCCGGAGCGGATGGCGTCGCGGACTTTGTTTTCGTCGTGGACCTTTTTCCAGGCTCGTTGCAGAGCTTCCTCTTCCACATCCTGCGGGACAACGACGATCCCATCGATGTCGGCAATCACAAGATCGCCCGGAGAGAAGCTGACACCCCCGATGTCCACAGGGATGTTGCAGTCAATGACCCGTTGACGGTCTTTGCTGTCGTAAGGGGACGTTCCCAGGGCGAGGACCGGGAAGTCGAGTTCACGGATTTTGAGAATATCCCGAACCCCGCCATCGGTAATTGCTCCCACGCAGCCACCATTCATGACCGCGGTTGTGAGCAGTTCTCCCCAGATGGCGGACCGCAGTGAGCCACCGGTCGCAGCGATGAAGACCTCATCCGGCTGGCAACTGTCGACGGCCTGCAATTCCAGTTCATACGGCTGGGGATCGGTATGAAACATGTCGGCCCATAACGTGGTGCGGCAACGACCCACGAGCATTTTGCTGGAAGTCCATTGTCGCAGCTGAATCCGGGGAGACTGATTGATCAGACCCAGGCTGTCGAGGGCATCGCAGACGACGGCGGAATACAAATGCTCGCGGATTTGCTGAAGCGAAATGTGTTGTGGTGCTGCTGACATGGATGGTTTCCGTTAATGTATCCTGGAACAGTTTCAACAAACATGATCAATGGTGTAGCAGTGGTTGAACAAAGCGAACCCTGACCAACCAGTAAAAACCTGAGTCTCAAAACTTCTTCACCCACCCTCCGGGAGGGTCGGAGCAGCCGGGGAGGGAGTTGATGAAGGATTCTAACTTTCAATGATAATCCAAAGTCGTTTGACCCGTAGCCGCAGACGCAGGTTTTCCAATTCACGTTATGCCTGAAAAAACACCTGCGCCTTGAGAACAACCTCAGGTTGAGCCTGATCAATTACAGCGTAGCGAACATATCGGAACCAGCACAGGGAACCACAATGCGAATTGGCCTGATCGCACTTCTGCATGAGTCCAACACGTTTTCGTTTCAGCGGACGACTCTGGAATCGTTTCGCCAGAATCTGTTGCTGACCGGGGAGCCGATTCGATCAGCGCTGGGGCAGGCCCATCATGAAGTGGGTGGTTTTTTCGCGGGTCTGGATGCAGCGGGAGTGGAGGCGGTTCCTCTGTTTGCCGCTCGGGCACTCCCTTCCGGAACCATCCTGGCCGACGACTACGCTCAACTCCTGGAGAGGATGCTCAATACGGTCAGGCAGGCGGGAGCACTGGATGGAATTCTCGTCGCTCCGCATGGTGCAACCGTCAGTGAGCAATTCCCGGATGCCGATGGCCACTGGCTGGCCGAGTTGCGTCGGGAAGTGGGGCCTGCTTTGCCAATCATCGGCACACTTGATGCCCATGCAAACCTCTCTCCGCTCATGGTGGATTCGTGCAATGCGCTGGTAGTCTATCGGACAAATCCCCACCTCGATCAGCGAGCGAGAGGAATGGAGGCCGCCCGGTTAATGGTGCAGACGGTCCGTGGGGAAATCTCACCCGAGATGGCAGCGGCCTTTCCGTCACTGGCCATCAGCATCGACCGGCAATGCACCGAAGAGCCGCATCTCAGTCCACTCTATCAGGCTGCTGATGAACAGTTGCAGGACAGTCGAATCCTCTCGAACAGTATTCTGCTGGGCTTCCCTTATGCGGACGTTGCAGAGATGGGTTCCGCCGTGATTGTGATTGCAGATGGAGACAAGGCGTTCGCACAGGAGAAGGCCAATCAGCTGGCGGAAATGATGTGGTCGATGCGACATGACTTGGACGGAAAGTTCACCTCTGTTGAAGAGGCTTTGGAGGAATGCGTTCATTCATCCGAACGGATCTGTCTGCTGGATATGGGTGATAATGTCGGAGGAGGATCAGCGGCGGATGGAACGGAACTGATTGCAGCCATCCATCAACGCAGACTGGGGCCAGCCTTTGGCTGCATTTATGATCCGGCCGCAGTCCAGGCGTGTGAAGCGGCAGGACCGGGTAAGAAGCTCCAATTGAAAATCGGCGGCAAGACCGATTCGCTCCATGGAGAGCCATTGGATGTTGAAGTGGTGGTTGAATTGCTGTGTGACGGGAAGTTTACGGAACCGCAGCCCCGGCACGGAGGGATCACAGAATTTGATCAGGGACGCACGGCCATCTGTAGAACAGACACAGGCCTGACGCTCATGCTGACTTCACAACGGATGGTACCGTTCAGTATGCAGCAGCTCTACGGCTGTGGAGTTGATCCTCATCAGTTCCGAATCCTCGTCGCGAAAGGAGTCAATGCGCCAATCGCCGCTTATCGGGAGGTCTGCGATCGATTCATCCGTGTGAATACAATCGGCTCCACCTGTGCGGACATGTCTCGACTTTATTACGAGCACCGCCGTCGGCCACTGTTTCCTTTGGAGCAGGAAGCGGAGTATTCAATCTAAAGCAATTCGCTGCAGAGTTGTGGCAGGGTCAGAAGCGAAGCGTATGGCCCTGATCCAATGGCAACCATAATTAAGATGGATCTATTCGCAGAACGATTTTTCAGGGCCATTCATTTCATTACTGAACCTGCCACACCCGGTCTAAAGCAATTCACTCCGGCGGAAGCGGTTTTTTCCCGGTTCAAAGAGTGTGGGCAGGAATGCAGTTCCCAGTCCTGGATCTGCTGGAGCGTGCAGGCGGCCGTTTTCAATGACGGGTTGCCGATCGATGAGACGTTCGTAAAAGGTGCGAATGTGTGCCCGGACGGTTTCCTGGAAGACCACGTTCTGTGAAGCAACCGAGCAGTGCAGCCCAGCGTAGAGTGTGATCGGTCCGGTGCAATCGTGCATGGTGGCGGGCACGTTGAATGCCTGTGCCAGATCGATGATCCGGCGAGTTTCGCTGATGCCCCCGGTCCAGGTGGGATCGACCATAAGATAGTCGGCCGCTCTGGCCTGCAGAATAGACAGGTAAGCCGGACGTCCGAGCAGCATTTCCGTTGCGGCGATTGGCATGCCGCTCTGCTGACGAAAATCGGCGAGTGTCTCGACGTTATCGACCCGGAGCACATCCTCCAGCCACAGGGGGCGGATTTCCTTGAGCGCTGCGGCCAGGCGCAGAGCGGCGGGTAAAGTGAAGAACGCATGGCCTTCAATCATGATTTCGATCTGATGGCCGACCCGGTCCCGGATTTCGCGTAATGGTCGCATCCCTGCCTCGACATCTGCCGCAGACATGTAAAGTCCGCCGCTCCGATGGGCATAGCGGTCAAACGGCCAGACCTTCATCCCCGCAATCCCCTCGGCGACAAGTTCCTCGGCCAGATCACCAGCCGCATGAATCGAGGACCAGTTGTCCTGGAGCTGGCCTGGCTCCCCTTCATCACCATATCCGGGCCAGCCGGGATGCCTGGGGGCGGAGGCATCAGACTGTTTGAGTGCACCATAACCCGGTCCACCACACGTGTTGTAAATCCGCACCTGGGGTTGTACCGCTCCTCCCAGCAGCTTCCAGACCGGTTGGCCACAGGCTTGTCCCAGGATGTCCCACAGGGCCACATCAATCGCCGAGAGTGCCCGCATTTCAGCGCCGGGTGTGCCAAACGCCGTGCAGCGTTCGTAGAGAAAACGCCAGCGCGATTCGATATCGGTGGCTTCCGCTCCGAGCAACCGTTCCGCCATCCAGTCATGGATCAGGGCTTCAATAGCGTGCGGAGTGTAGTAGGTTTCCCCACAACCAATAAGCCCATCGTCGGTATGAATCCGCACGAGAATCAGATTCGGCATGATCGAATTGGGAACCGATGTTTCGATGGCTGTGATGATAGGCATGTCGTCTCGATGCTACTCTGGTTGATTACCGTAGGCTGGGACGAGTCCCAGCATTTTTCTTTGGCGTTGATGAACTCATCGCCGTGCCATTCGTTTGTGCTTCCCCAACCAACTGGATACTCATTGAGTGTGCCTGTCCTAATACTGGGACTTGTCCCAGCCTACGTCATTTGTAGCCGAAGCCTCTCAATATCCATCCAGCAATAGGGAAAAGCAAACAGAACACAATTAAAGAACTATAAGAGAATAGCATCGACATACATATTAACACAAATGGCGAATCGTTGCTGAGACGTTTCGTATAAATGCAACTTGCGAAGTAATATGTACAATAAAGAAATGTTGCAACGCTTATTGTTATGGCAGAAGCTGATAAACACACAAATAGATCCACGGCCTGGATGTGGTGTTCGTCGCTGAGCAATAACTCCTTTGGCAGGAGAATAAACGTAATTGTTAAAAAAGCAAATCCACTCACCATAATAAGTAACACGATAAGGAAAATGCGATTGTGCATTTAATACTTTCTTTAGCCCGGTAGGGCAGGCTCTTGCCTTCCACATGCGTAAACAGCCGAGTGCTATGCTCACGCTTGCGTGAGCAGGATTGTGCTGTGTTAAGTAAAGTCTACATGGAAAACAACATAAATGAAGCATGCCTGCCCACGACGAGCGTGGGCAGAGCACCCGGCGGTAAAAATAGGTATCGAGTCATTCTATCGCATCAGGAAGGCATGCGGGAGCATGCCCTACAAGAACTGTCATTCATCTACAGGTTGCATTTCTACTTTCATATTTTCAACGGGAGATAACACTTGGGAAATTTCATAAAGATGATATCCTGGAGCAAATACAATTACATTTATCAGACTATCTTTGCTGGGGTAAATCAGATTGGCAGAAAACTTGCCACCTCCTAACAAGTTATACTCAGGGACTATATAGGCTGGGGAAACGCTACATCCTATTCTGCCTGCCATTCCAAGACCTAGTGTAGTGTCTCTCAAATGGGGGAACTATTTTGACTTTGGTTACGTCTGATCTTTCAACAAGGAGGATCAGGAATGCGAGTTGCCAAATCGATTGTGTTGACTGAAGCGGAGCGGAGCCAGTTGACGAAGTGGTCACGGGGGCGATCGACACCTGCCCGCCTGGTCCAGCGAGCCAGAATTGTCCTGCTGGCCGCGGACGGAGTAGACAATCATCTGATTTCTTGCCAACTAAAGTGCACTCGTAGAACAGTCGGCCGCTGGCGGAACCGATTTGCAGAATTACGTCTTTCGGGAA
>JAGQQT010000018.1 GCA_020426065.1 Planctomycetaceae bacterium
ATTATGAGTATTCTGGATCAGCTCGATGTGCGGGAGCGGGATATTATCAAGCACCGTTACGGGTTGAATACCGGGACAGAACCAGAAACGCTCGAACAGGTTGGAAACCGGTTTGGTGTGACGAAAGAGCGGATTCGCCAGATCGAATCCCGGGCACTTTCCAAACTCAAGAAAATCGCAGTGGAAGAGAAGATAGAAATCCCTGGATTTTAATCGAACTCGATGGCACTCTCCCTGCCGGAGCCGGTCTTTGACCGGCTCTTTTTTTGCCCATCGTATGAATACTTGCTGTTTTGACCGACTCAAAGAAAGTGGATAAAGAGGTGGTGAAGGCAATTGTGATAAGTTTTCGCTGCCAGTGTCAGCAGCTGGTAAAAAAATGAACTTCGCTCACCTGATTCCTGTGAATCCGTGTGTCGTTGATTCGAGATTCAGAATTGATGGACTAGAATGCACTCACAGGCCGATCTCATTCCAGGGTGCACCATCAATTCAGCATTTTCCGGGGTGTCATGACAGCAACCGTAGAATCTCATTCCAGGGCGGATCAGCTGCAGGCTGCTATTGAGCAGATGCTGCTGCACCGTCCACAGGTGAATCGAACGGAATTGAAACGGGCCGTGCATACGGCACTGCTCAGATGGGATGGTGCCCAGGAAGAGGTTTGGTGGAAATGGGTCATCGAGACGACTCGCTCGGTGGGGGTTCAGTCACGGGTTCTGGACTGTAAAGTCACAGAGGCAATTGAACTGGCCAGGGAAGGGGCGGTGCTGCTGATCATGCCGCCGGGTGACGAGATTCGGCCAATTGTGATTCGGGGCAACACCCGGCGCCAGGTCTCAGTCTGGAAGCAGGGGGCATCCGATCAGGTGGCAAACCGCAAGCTGCGATCCCTGCTCTCGCAGTGCACCCTGGCTGATACGGTTCGCTGTGTGGTTATTGACCCTCATGCAGAGGCTTATTCTCATTCGGCGGTCGCTCATTCAATGAAACCGCTCAAGCGGGTGTTAAAACTGCTCCGTCCGGAGTGGTCAGATATCTGGCTGGTGATCCTGTTCGCGTTCGTCGTCGGAGTACTGACTCTGGCAACACCGATTGCGGTGGAATCGCTGGTGAACACGGTAGCATTCGGACGATTCCTTCAGCCTGTAGTGGTTCTGGCCATTATCCTGTTTGCCTTTCTTTCATTCATGGCGGCCGTACTGGGCCTGCAGACTTATGTTGTTGAAATCATTCAGCGACGTCTGTTCGTCCGAGTCGCTGCCGATCTGAGTTATCGATTGCCGCGAGTAGAGATGAGCGGGATGCGGGGCACCGATGCCCCCGAACTGGTAAACCGCTTCTTTGACATCGTGGCCATTCAAAAAGTGGTCGCTCAACTGTTGCTGGATGGGGTCAGTCTTGTGCTGAGCACGTCCATCGGGATGCTGGTGCTGGCGTTTTATCATCCGTTCCTGCTGGGTTTTGACGTGGTGTTACTGGCCTCGATTGCATTTATCGTGTTCGTACTGGGTCGCGGAGCAGTTCAAACTGCGATCGTTGAGTCCAAGAAAAAGTATGCCACGGCCGCCTGGCTGGAAGAAGTTGCCCGTTGTCCTGTGACTTTCCATGGACCTGAAGCACGGGAACTGGCTTCGGATCAGGCGAATACACACATTGCAAACTACCTGGTTGCCAGGCGGGAGCACTTCTCCATACTGATGCGGCAGATTGTGTTTGCACTGGTGTTGCAGGCGGTCAGCAGCACATTGCTGTTGGGTCTGGGGGGCTGGCTGGTCATTGTCGGAGAGCTATCACTGGGACAGCTGGTTGCGGCCGAACTGATTGTGGCGGTAATCGTGGGTGGCTTTGCCAAACTGGGGAAACATCTGGCGAGTTATTACGATCTGCTGGCTTCCGCAGACAAGCTCGGTGCCCTGTTTGATCTCGACATGGAATCACCTCAGGGGATGATAAGTCTCCCGCTGGATGATCAGGCACATCTGGAATTGAACAACCTGGAGTTTGCCGGTCAGTCGATCTCCCTGAATATGTCGGCAGGGGATTCGCTGGCATTTCTGACAGATGGAAATGATCGTTCCGTCGGGGAATTGATGGATGCCTTTTACGGGCTGACTACCTGGGGTGCGGGGCAGATTCTGATTGATGGTGTGGAACCGGAAGATTTACGGAATGACATCCTGCGGGAAAGAGTGGCCCTGGTTCGAGGAGTGGAACTGTTTTCGGGCACAGTTGATGAGAACATTCATTTGAATCGCTACCAGGTCAATCCAGCCGAAGTCCGTCATGTGATGGATCAGCTGGGACTGGCAGATGTGGTGCGTGACTTTCCGGAAGGCTATCAGACACGCATCAACGGGAGTGGATACCCCTTTAGCAGAACTCAGCAGTCTTTGCTGATGCTGGCCAGGTCCCTGGTGAGGGATCCTGAAATACTTCTGATCGATGGCGCACTGGATGGTCTGTCTGATCGGGAATTGAAAACCGTGCTCAACTGCCTGAAGGAAACAGGGAGTGAACGGATTCTGATTGTCAGCACCGGCAGGGAGCATCTGGCCCGGGAACTTGGTCAGATCTGCGATGTGCGAAGCGAATCGGAATCAGCAGGACTTTAAACAGGGCAGCACAGATGGCAGGGCAGACAACTCATACCGGAATGTTGAATCCAGCTGCATACAGTGAGCAGATGATGCCCTCATTGCGACTGGCCCGTTCTTCACGGATAGCCCGACTGGTTGGGAAAGTCCTGCTGATCACGCTCATTCTTTCCTCACTGGCTCTATTATTTGCTCCCTGGCAGCAATCGGTAACCGGCTCCGGGAGCGTGATTGCGTACTCACCGAGTGAACGCCCGCAGGTCATCGAGACCCCCATTAAAGGGCGGATCGCTCAATGGGGAGAGAACATCTATGAAAATGCGTTGGTTAAGAAGGGGGACCTGATTGCGATCGTGAAGGATATCGATGAGTCCTATACCGAACGACTGCAGGCGACCGAAATTGCTGCCGAAGGTCAGGTTCAGGCCGCCGAGACACTGCAACTGGCCAGTCAGCGAAATCTGGAGGTGGTTCGTTCGATTGTGGCTTCCCAGGAAAATCAGCTGAGGTCTTATCGCACCGCGAAGGAAAACATACTGACCGCGGCAGATGCAGAGATTGAAGCGGCTCAGAACAAGGTAAAAGCTCAGGAAAATGAGTTAGCCGAACATCAGGCTACGCTGGTTCAGGCGAAGGCAGACTACGAGCGTCAAAAACAACTGTTTGCTGAGGAGATTGCTTCCGAGGCAACCTTTCAGGATGCCGAACGCAAGTATCGAGAAACCCTGGCAAAGGTGGATAAGGCAAAGAGCTATATCGCTGCTGCCAAAAATGAACTGAGCGCCAAAATCAGTGACCGGGAAGCCAAGTCGCAGAAAGCACAGGTTGATATCGACTACGCCATTGCCGCTGTGCAGAAAGCGGAATCAGATATCCAGAAAGCCGAGAGTGACCTGGCCAAGTCCACTTCCGAATTGAACAAGGCCAAAGAAAATCTGTTGAAAGTCAAAACGCAGGTTGCCCGACAACCCAACGAAATCCGTGCTCCTTTTGATGGTTATCTGACCCAGATTTCACCCAACCAGGGGGGGAAAATTCTTAAAGAACATGATCCAATCTGCACCATCGTCCCTGCGACAGAAGATCGAGCCGTTCAGATTATTTTGTCGGGTCTGGATGCCCCACTGGTTTCGCCTGGCCGGCATGTCCGACTGCAGTTTGAAGGCTGGCCGGCCATTCAGTTTGCCGGATGGCCTTCCGTGGCGGTCGGGACATTCGGCGGACATGTTGTTTCGGTTGATGCGTCTGCCACTGATGGGGGAGAGGGAAAAGTTCGGATTCTGATTCTGCCTGAAGAGGGAGAAGCCTGGCCTGAAGGTCAGTATCTCAGGCAGGGAGTGAGGGTGAATGCCTGGGTGATCCTTGAGCGAGTTCCTCTCTGGTTTGAATTGTGGCGGAGAATGAACGGATTTCCTCCTTCGCTGGATTCAGCGACCCCGAAAGATTCCCTGAAAGTTCCCAAGCTGCCCAAGCAGTAAAGTTGAACTCATTATTGCAGGTGCATTTGCCTGATTTGATGCTCATGTTTCCTGGCAGACTTTTTTGATTATGCCGGTTGGCTAAGGGGTAGCTGATTTCGCGTTCGACTTTATTGGAGCAGTTGAAACGGCCCTGTTCCGAACGGAGTCTTCCTGCTCTCCGAGTCGATTGAATACATACGATGCTTTGCGCTCACGGTAGGCAGATGCCAGTTCTCAGACTGGTTGATCGAAAAGGATTTCGATTTCGTAATGCTGAATTTCCGCACAATCCCACACGCCTACTCAATCTTGCAGGTACTGATGTGCCTGTTGATGGCATCAATGGTCGGGTGTCGGTCCTCTGCAGGGAAATTCTTTGCTGAGGTGAAGACCGGTCAGTCCTCAGGGGAAGTTCAGGAGCATCTGGCGACAACGGAATCCGAAACCTTGCAGGCTGATCAGGAGCCAGAAACCGCCCGGGTTCTGATCCAGGTCAGTGGAGAGGAATCGGAGGAACAGCCGGACCTCACCGCTCTTCCTCTGCTGACAGTTGATCAACTCACGCCTCCGGATGTGGACTCAGAATCGGATGGGATTTCTGCAGAGACGATGTTGATGCCTCCGCATCACGAAAGTCGGATGAGTCTGGAAAGTGTGATTCAATCCGTACACCAGACATTCCCGCTTGTGCAGAGTGCATATCTCGAAACGATGCTGGCAGAAGGGCGCTCCATTGAGGCCTGGGGAGCATTCGATACGAAAGCCAAGATGACCAGCGAAAACCTGGTCATGGGGTACTACCAGAACTACCGGCAGAACATGGGACTCTCTCAACCGCTCATGTCGGGGGGAGAACTGTTTGCCGGCTACCGGATCGGGCGGGGAAGCTATCCGGTCTACTACGGGGAACGTCAGACGAATTCGGCCGGGGAGTTGAAATTCGGTTATCAGCAGCCCCTGGCGCGAAATCGTGAGATCGACGCCCGTCGAGCGGAAATCTGGAGAGCGGAGTACTCCATTCGCCAGGCAGAGCCGGAAATTCGGGCCCAGGTGGTTTCGACAGTCGAAGATGCCTCGGTGGTCTTCTGGGACTGGGTTGCCTATGGCCAGATCTACCAGATCGGTCAGTCTGCCCTGGATCTGGCCGTCGAGAGAAATGACCGAATTCGCACCTTGGTGAAAAAGGGCCAGTATGCCAAACCGGTGCTGCAGGACAATGAAAGAGCGATCGCATTGAGGGAAGCCACCCTGATTGATGAACGTCGTTCGTTTGATCAGGCAGCGGTCAAACTTTCCATTTTCTTTCGAAGTACAGATGGAACGCCGATTGTGCTGGGAATGGATGACCTGATTGATTTCCCGGAGCCCGTGCGGATTGATGAAGCTCAACTGCAGTCGGACATCAATATCGCACTGGCGCAGCGGCCGGAAATCTATGCCTATGATCTGATGAGAAAGAAACTGGAAATTGATCTGGCAGAGGCCCGGAACGATACCCGGGCAAATGTCGATGCGTTTATTGTCTCGTCGAATGATCTGGGAAATCCGACGAGCAGCACGGACGATAAAACCGATCCGGAACTGGAACTGGGAGTGCTGGTGGATGTTCCCCTGCAGCGGAGAAAGGCACGCGGCAAAATCCAGCAGGTCGAAGGCAAGTTGACTCAACTGGGGTTGAAGACAACCCTGCTGCAGGACAAGATCACTGCGGAAATCAAAATGGCCTATACGGCATTGACTGCTGCCTACGAACGCGTGCTGCGGGCTCGTGAAGCTCGACGCCTGGCCGAAGTCATCGCTCAGATTGAGCAGCGGAAACTGGAACTGGGGGAGGCAGATCTGCTGACCCTGTTCCTGCGTGAGCAGTATGCGATTGAAGCGGCTGAAGGGGAGGTCAAAGCGTTACGTGAATATCATGTCGCTCTGGCACGCTACAACGCCTCCATGGCCAACAGTTCCGGATTCTGAAAACCGAAATCTGCTGGACCGACTTGCTCAGGCTGTTCCTTCCAGACTCTAATCTGGAGTACCGTCAGTTTGCGGGGCACAGGGAAGGGTTGGCAGAATATTAAGCTGTCCCTCTCGAACTGGTGGATGCGAGCAGAGCGGATAGGAACCATGTGGTTCTGAAAGCACTTCGCTCAACGTGGTGGCTCCGAAGGCAGATTCCACGCTCGCCAGGGCCTCATCCATTCGTCGATGGAGTGGACAGAGATTCTTGCCGTGCGAGCGGATGCCCAGCGGACACGTTTCGATCCGTTTGATGGGATCGACCGCATTCACAACCTGGAGAATGGTTAACGTTTCAGGAGTACCGACCAGCCTCATGCCACCACCGACACCACGCTGAGTCTGAATAATATCCGCTTTGCGCAGGGACTGTAACACTTTGGAAAGGTAGGCCGGGGGAACGAGAGTGGCAGCGGCGATCTCGTCTTTGGTTTGAGAGTCTGGAGCACTGTCGGCCAGATGGACGATGGCTCTCAGGGCGTATTCCACTGTCTGTGAGAACATGAAAAACCGCTTTCTTGCTTACTGGTGGGGGTTTAAACCTCAATCTTGAATGTGGATATTGACATCCATTATTTGTGGGCTAGGTTTCAAATGTGGAGAAAATCCCCTGATATAACCCTAGAGGAGCCTGAAAGATGCAAAAAATTGATGAAAAACAGTTGGAAGATGATGTTCAGTATCGATTTGGATACGTTGCAGAGTTCATGGGTTTAACTCCGGACGATGTTGCCCGGATCCATGGAGCGGCGCCTCTGCTGGGTCCCATTGTACCAGCTTTAGTCGATGCTGTTTATGATAAACTGTTCAGTTATGATTGCACAAAACGACATTTTGTGCCACGTCAGCACGGTTATGAGGGAGAAACGCCAGAAAACCTGGAGTCGCTTACCCTGGATCATCCCATGATCGCATTCCGCAAACAGCACCTGGGACGCTATCTGGAGCGTCTGGTAACCAGACCCTACGATGGCGATATGGTGAGCTATCTGGATCTGGTCGGCAAGATTCACACGCCCGTTGCGGGCAGTCAATCGATTAATGTGCCTCTGGTACAGATGAATGCCCTGATGGGTTTTGTGGCCGACGCAGTCACAGCAACAGTCTACGGATTGAATCTGCCCCGAGAAGACGAGCAAGCCACGGTGCGTGCCTTCCAGAAGCTGCTCTGGCTGCAGAACGACTTGATCACCCGTCATTACCAGGCGGTTTGACCAGTCATAAAAAAAGCCCTGGAGTTCCAGGGCTATTTTTATCACTTAAGACTCAGTCGAGTCGTTTGACTTCGATGTTGCGGAAGTAAACTTTGCTGTGCGGGTCATGAGCCTGCAGGGCAAAGGTTCCGGAGGAGATGACACGGTCAAAGCCTTGGCCGGGCTGTGCTCCGGGGGGTTCGTAATAATCGACACAGACTTTTCCGTTGATGATGGTCTGAACGTGATTCCCTTTCACGATGATCTTGTAATCAAACCACTCATTATCGACGGCCGGGGCAATATTCAGGATATTTGACACTCCGTAAATGGAACCGGTTTTCTTGGGGTCCTTTTCGTAGGTGTTGTTCACCTGGCACTCGAAACCCGCTTTGGGCCAGCCCTCTTCCTGGTAAACCGTGTGGAAGTAGATTCCTGCGTTGCTGTTGGGTTCGGTCATAACCTGGCACTGGAATTCAAAATCCTTAAAGGGTTTGTCCTGGCCGACATAAAACAGGTGGCTGCGTTCGCCGTTGCAGACAAACGCCCCGTCTTCAATTTTCCAGCTGTCTTGATTTTCGCTGGCTTTCCAGCCATTGAAAGTTTTGCCGTCCATCAGCGAAGTGAATCCTTCTTCTGCCTGGACCTGGGGAGGCTGGGGCAGGAGAAACATGCCAGTGGCAAACAGAGTCATCAGAGTCAGTCGCACAAAGTACTCCTTGGTGGGAAATGAGGAATAATTCGGGTATGGTGATGGCTTGAGTTACGGTGTTCGGACCATCATTCAACAATCCGTTATACTCAGGCGGCGGGGGTGTTGCCATCCTCTCCCGGAAAAACTGTACCGACTTCCTCACGAACCGAATTCACATACCTGCCCAGATCAGATTGCTCATGACCAGAAACTCAGCCGACAAACCCAAACCGGTCCGCAATTCCCAGAGAGGGCTCGTGATCTGGCATGGTATGCGGGTCCGGGAGTTTGTGAAGCTGATTCGGGTGGGGGCGGAACTGCACTGGACACAGTTGCATCGGATTATCCCCACACTGTTTATGACCGTGCACAATTCCATCTGGGCACCCGTTGAGAAGCTGCGGTTCGGGCGTAAAATTGCCGAGACGAAAGTTCAGCCGCCCGTTTTCGTGCTGGGGCACTGGAGATCCGGGACAACGCTGCTGCACAACCTGATGACACTCGATGACCGGTTCACGTATCCGAATCTGTATGAATGCATCTTTGCTCATCATTTTCTGACGACAGAAGCCGTCATGTCCCGGTTGACCAGTTTTCTGGTTCCCAAACGACGCCCAATGGACAACATGCAGACCGGCTGGAATCTTCCCCAGGAAGATGAAATGGCTCTATTGTTGACGACAACTTATTCACCGTATCGGAATCTGGCCTTTCAGGGGCATCGGGAACGATATGAGGATTACTTTGACTTCAAGCATGCCGATCCGAAAGAGCGTGCAGAGTGGAAAGAAGCTCTGCTGAACTTCGCCAAAAAACTGACGATCAGGCAGAACAAACCAATCATTTTCAAATCGCCTGGCCATACCTATCGGATTCAGATTCTGCGGGAACTGTTCCCCGATGCGAAGTTTATCTACATCCACCGGCATCCGTATGAAGTGCTCCGCTCAACCATTCACCTGCGGGGGATCATGTTCCAGACGAATGCACTGGGGCGATTAAACCTGCAGAGTCATGAAGAACTGATTTATCAGGCCTATGAGCAGTGCATTCACACCTATGAAACGGACAAGGCAGAAATTCCAGCAGGGAATCTTGCGGAAGTCCGGTTTGATGATCTGGAACAGGATCCGGTGAGTCATCTCGAACGGATTTATGGCGAATTGAACCTCCCGGACTTTGAACATGTTCGGCCTCTCATCCAGAAGTACATGGATGGTCAGAAGGAGTATCGCAAGAATCAGTTCGCAACCGATGCTGAACTGGCAGAAGTGGTCAATACCAGGATGAAGTTTGTCCTGGACCAATACGGCTACGATGAAGTAAAGCTTCAGGAGCAAAGCAAAGCGGCATTACCAGGGTAAATGCATTTCTGCCGCCGGGATATTGGGGTAAAGCGTCCACTTGGCCCGTTTGTGGTTTGGCTGGAGCTGCATCAGGGAGTCGACCATCTGCATCAGCTCCTGCGAGATATTTGTGATTACGGCATTTCCATCCAGATCCCGGCAGCGATATGTCAGATCGACCAGAATCGAGACGAGGATGGAATCAATCGCCAGGCATTGCTCGAAGTCAAACAGCACCATGGGTTCGGGAGACTCTCCCAGCAGTTTGTAGAGGCGATTAAACTCGTGGTGCCGGGATTCATAGCTGTGCAGCACAGGATTCTGCGTCAGCCGGTAAATCTGATAGGATCCGCGGGGGATGATTTCGAATATCGGATCATCACCGCGAAGAGCATAGGCTCCAAACATTGGCTGGCCTGGGAGAAGGTGAGTCTGAAAACAACAAGGCTGAAGGCCTGATGCTTACTCATTTGCAAAAGAGTGGTCTACATCAAAAATTCAGGCCAGATTCAACTAAAACTCGCAAAGGTTTAACAATACGGCCAAGGCAGTTCAAGTAAGGCCTCGTCTGGAGACACTCAAGCTCAGGTCTGTTTCAGCAGTTCCTGTCGGATATGGTCCCGGAACTCAACGAAGGGAAGGGAACTGCGCAGTTCCGGTCGAATCTGAATCCATGGAGGCTGGTGGCGGGCAGAGATTTTTCCCGGTTTGCCGGACATGACCAGCAGTTGTCTGCTCAAATAAACGGCTTCACCCAGGTGATGGGTCACCATCACGAACGCAAAGCCGAATTCCTGCTGCCAGGCCAGCAGGTCTTCATTGAGTTGCTCTCGGAGCAGGTCATCCACGGCAGCAAACGGTTCATCGAGCAGTAGTAGAGGAGGATCGAGCAGCAGGGCACGGGCAAATGCGACTCTCATCTTCATCCCGCCCGAGAGCATTCGCGGATATTTGTGGACATCTTCTCGGGCCAGCCCCACCCGCTCCAGCAGGTGGAGTGCTTTGGCTTCATCAAACCGGCAGTCAACCAGTTCACAGGGGAGTTTGAGATTGTCCAGCACTGTTCGCCAGGGAAGGAGTCGGGGATCCTGAAACACCATGCCGATCTGACCAGCCATACTGGCATTTTGACCCTGAAAAGTCCGTTCTCCTCGGGTGGGATCCAGCAGCCCGGCAATCACCCGCAGCAATGTCGACTTTCCGCAGCCGGAGGCACCCACAATTCCCAGTGCATCTCCAGCGGAGAGTGAGAGGGAGACTTCCGCCAGGATTTCCTGTTTTGCCTGCGGGTAGCGGAAGTGAACCTGTTTCAGCTCCAGCAGAGGAGCTGCCATGGTCATGATGCCGACTCCTGCCCCCAGCGTCTGGCCAGTTCCACCAGAACCATCTTGGCGGTTTCCATTTCGATTTCGCTGGTCCACTCCAGAGGACTGTGGGGATTATGCTGGCCGGAAGAGAGATTGGGTGTCGGCAGTCCTTTGGCAGTCATCAGTGAACCATCTGTCCCACCCCGGATGATATCGAGATGTGGTTCCAGGCCAGCAGCGGAAGTGGCTTCGATGGCAAACGCCAACGCACGTGGTTCCTTTCTCAATCCTTCCCGCATGTTTCGGTACTGGTGTTTGATCTCGATGGTGATTCTGGCCAGCGGGAATTCATTTCGCAGACCTTCGGCAATGGATTCGAGCAGTTGTGCCTGCCGGGAGAGTGCTTCTGTTTCGAAATCACGCAGGATCAGCCGGGCAGAAGCAAATGCTACTCCCCCTTCCACGTGATAAGGATGAATGAATCCTTCGCGGTCGTCCGTCGTTTCCGGGCTGAGGGTGCGTTGCGGAAGTCGATCCAGAAATGCTGACAGGATACGAATTGCATTGACCATGGCATCCTTGCCGACAGAGGGATGCGTATTGATGCCCTGGACTTTCACCAGTGCCTGATCCGCCGAGAATGTTTCACTGTCGACTCGGCCCCGGCCATCACTGTCGAGAGTATAGGCACAGACAACATCCACCTTGTCGATTTCCAGGTGATCGGTGCCGCGGCCGATTTCTTCATCCACCGTGAAGCAGAGGCGAATCGGTCCGTGTGGGATTTCCGGATGCTGCAGCAGGTAGTCGGCAGCGGCCATGATGACTGCCACTCCGGATTTGTCATCCGCACCCAGCAGTGTGGTTCCGTCTGTGGTGATGACGGTTTCACCAATGAGTTGCTGCAGTTCGGGATTTTCTGCCACGGTCAGGACGCGTGACGGATCTCCGGGAAGCACAATGTCGGAACCATCATAGTTCTCATGGACAACCGGGCGGACATTTTTTCCGGAGAACTCCGGGGAGGTATCGACATGTGCCACCCAGGCGATCGCCGGGCTTTTCATCGTTCCGGGAAGAGTTGCGATCAGAACGCCATATTCCGAAAGCGAGACATCTTTCAGTCCCAGTTCACGGCATTCCTGCTCCAGCACGCGGGAGAGATCGAGCTGTTTGGCTGTGCTGGGAGCGGAGGGAGAGGTTTCATCGGACTGAGTATCAATCTGAACGTACTTGAGGAAACGTTCGAGCAGTGTCGGCATGGGTGGTCTCACTGATTAGATTTTCAGGCAGAACAGATCTGTGGGTTACATCCACAAAACAACCCGTTCCCTCAGATGGTCTGGGAGTTTCTTGAGGACGGTCCGTTTGAGATGTTCCAGATGATATCGAGTACTGAAGTGACCTAAAATGATCAATTCATTCTGAAACCGGTCCGCCCGCTCGATCAGGTCATCCAGGTGGGTATGGCCGAACTTGTGGATTTTCTGGCGGCGATGTTCGGGGCGGAAGAAGGTCATTTCGGTAATCAGAATTTTGGCCTGATAGATTTCTTCCGCCACGTCGAGTCCATCTGGAGCGGTATCCCCGAGATAGGCCACAAGGGGAGTGCGGATTTCCTGCGTCACTTCCGTGCCGCTCAATCGCAGATCCCGAATCTCCTCTCCTTTCAGGCCATGGTATTCCGCTTTCAGTTTTCTCCGTCGATCCCACACGACATAGCCGACGGACGGAACGGTATGAAACGTTTTGGTGACCGTGACAACATGCTCGCGTGAGAGTTCCAGTTCATCGCCCGGCTGGACGCCAATCAATTCACATACCATTCGTCCCCGGTCGAGCCGTTGCCAGGCGCGCAGCAGACGTTCGGTATCTTCACGAACTTCTTCCGGAAGATAAATGACCGGGGGATCCATCTTCATCATTCGCCTTCGAGCCACAAAGGCCGGCAGGGCAGCCATGTGATCCAGGTGAGCATGGGAGATAAAACATGTACTGGTCCCCATAAAAGCCCAGGGGCTACCCCCCAGGTCGAAGAGAATCTTCAGTTCGGGAATTCGCCAGTAAGTCTGCACCGCTCCCCGGGAATAGCCTTCAACACTGAGGCCACCATGCACGACCGTCCTGAGGGGAAGGTTATTGACAATCGGTTCCAGTTCCGTGGTCTCGTCAATGGGGGACGTGTCTTCCATAAGGTGTCATTCAACTTCAGTTCAGCTGTAATAAAGCCCGCGATTTTCAGCGGGAGAAATCGGTTCCATCAGGTGATTGACAGAGTGGGTGGGAGCAGGTTCAACCGATTTTCGCTCGCCAAATTCATCCGTCCGAGGCATGCAGAGGTAAATAAATCCTGAATGGAATCCGGGAATTTATCAAATTCAGGAAACAATCGCATGTTTAATCGCGTCAGACCGTCAGATAAACTGGAGACTGCGCTTGAGTCCCCCGACGGATGACCACTGCGGGAAGGCCTGAGTGTTTCATTGCCTGTGATGTCTGCTGTCAGTGTGTGCACTGGCTGCAGATCGCACCGGAATGGTGGAATATTGTCCAATTGGATATTGCCACCACAAACCAATTCCTAATTCATGCTCAGGATGCTGTGATGATGGCTCAAAAAACTGCGGACTGGCCTTCGTTTCAACGATTTTCTCTCATCAGAACCATCCTGCAGACCTCTCTGGCATGCCTTCTGGCGTTTCAGTTCTGTCAGGTGCAGGTTGCAGCCCAAGAGAATCCTCCGGCAGCAACAGTACCGCCCGCAGAGGCCAAGGCTCCGGCAGAACGCCCGGTTGATCATCTGATTTATATCCCCTACGAACGGTTGAGCGATGTCATCGACCGGTTCAAATCGAAGGTGGTGCTCTCCTATGCTGAGTATCTGGAACTGATGAAGCGGGCCGAGCAGGCCACTCAGGAAGGACCGGCCAGTGTGGCCGTGATGACCAGCGCCAACTATCAGGCAGCGGTTTCAGGAGAAACGGCCACAATCACCGCGACCTTCCAATGCCAGTCTCTAGTGCCGAAATGGGGGCGGATTCCAATCTCTCTGGGGGATGCCGCTGTGGGCGAAGTCAGCGCAGCGGATGGGAAAAAGGTCATTCTGCAGGGAAACAGTGATGGAAACTATACGCTGCTGTTTCCGGAAGCGGGCGATTACACGATTACACTGAAGCTGCTCAAGAAGATTACTCAGTCACCTTCGGGGCCCGCTCTGGAATTGACGGTACCGACGACTGGCGTGACGACGTTTGAGCTGACAGTTCCCAAATCGAGTCAGAAGGTCACAATCTCTCCCCGGCACATTCAGAGCCCCGTGGCAGAACCGGCTGCAGAAGGCCAGACCAAGATTGCGGTCAGCCTGGGAGCGGTCGAGAAGATCGTTGCCAACTGGGTACCCGATATGAGTGATCGGCCCGAGATGGAACTGCTGACAAACGTCACTAACAATCTCGAGATCACGATTGCGGATGGTTTGATTCACACGCAGGCCAAACTCGCTTACCGGGTGTTGCGGGGTGAACTGCAGAGCCTGCAGATTGTTGTGGCTCCAGAGGATCGGATTCTGGATCTGACCAGCAGTTCCCGCCTGCAGGGCTGGACGGTCGCCAAGGAAGAGAATCGTCAGGTCATCACTGTCAATTTTCTCTCTCCAGTGCTCGATCAGTGTACGATCGATCTGCATACCGAACGCTCCCTGCCGGAAGGCCCCCTGGCCCTGGCCGGCGTGAGCGAGGATGGAAAAGTTTCAGGGATTCACAGTCTGGACGTCACCCGTGAACAGGGGCAACTGCAACTGCAGACCGGTGAAGAACTGATGATGATCGTCAATGAGCAGTCTGGGCTTGTGCGGAGCGATCTGGGGGAACAGAACGCGTCCAAAACAGCTTACCGTTACTTTTCCCGTAACTTTTCTTTCATCGTCCAGGTCAAACCGGTTGAGCCAATTGTGGATGTCCAGCAGGACACGGTCTTTGCATTCCGGGAACAGCGGATCGATGTATCCTGCTATCTGAACTATCGAGTGACGAAGGCCGGGATTTTTCAGCTGCCGGTGCAGTTGCCGGACCAGTTTGAACTGTTAGGCGTATCGTCCCCGGCGATGTCGGAATATCAATACGATTCTGCGAGCAAAAAACTCAATGTCCTGCTCAAGGAGCGGACCCAGGGAGACATTGCGGTTGTGGTGCGAGGCCGGGTTCCGCTTTCGGTGGATGCAGGAGATACCGGAGAGGCATCGCTGGAAAATCTGCCACAGCTCATTCCGCAGAACGTACGTCAGGATGAAGGGCGCCTGATTGCCGCGACCATTGAGGCGATCGAGCTGATCGCCAACGAAGAGCAGATCAAAAATGCCCAGGCGATTCCCACTGATGGAATTCCGCATCAAATCCCTGATGCCCAGATTCGGGCAGTCTGGCAATATCAGACTCGGCCGGTCACGATTCCGGTTCGGCTGCTGAGAAGGCCAACCCGACTGATTTCCCAGACCGCTTCCAGCATTCAGGTTCAGCCAGCCGGAATTCGGGTCAGTGCCAATATCGATTTCGTGGTGCAGTTTGCTGGAATCGATACGTTCCGCATAGCTGTTCAGAAGTCCGTCAGTGATCGGACTGAGATTGAAATCGCCAACAATAACAGTGTTCCCATCCAGCAGCAGTCCAAGGCCCCGCTGGACGAAAACAGCCCCTGGATGATCTGGACAATTCAGACGCAGCGTCCGGTCACGGGGCGGCAGCAGTTCCGAATCACCTATGAAATCCCTTATTCCGCCAGTCTCAACACAGTCGATAAACAGGATGCCGTCCAGCCACCGTTATCGTTGTTATTGCCTTACCCGCTGGGAGGATTGCAAAAAGGTGAAGAGCAGCTGCCACTGTCCCGGTCGACTGGTGAAGTCGTCGTGCAGAATGATCCAGCACTTTCAGTCGGAGTGCAGGGTTCCGGTGAAGGGCTTGAGCCGATTGATGTCCGGGAATTGACGCTGCTTGCCCGGGATGGACACCAGGCATATCGCTATGCATCACCCCGATTCGAAGATCCCATCCTGCTGAACCTGGCGATTTCCCGATACGAAGTTGCCCAGGTAATCAGTACGGTCGTGGCTCGTTCCCTGTGTGAGTTTGTGGTCGGGAAGTCGGCAGATATTTCCATTCGTTCCCAGATGGTGATTCGTACCAGTCAACGGCAGCGACTGATGATTCAGCTGCCGGAATCTGCCCAGCCGATGGTCGTACAGATCGACGGAGAAACCCGTCAGCTGCAACGGGGAGATGCTTCACAGACTCCGGGCTGGACCAATTATGTCGTCAATGTCAGTCGGTCCAAGGATTCGAGTGAAAACTTCGTATTGCTGCTGCAATACCTGATGCAATCCAATCCGATCTCAACAAGTACCATGCGGGGCGGGCTGCTGTTGCCCGTTCCCCGATTGCTGAACGCTCCGGGCAGTCAGGCTGTGGTTCAGGAAACCCGCTGTATTGTCTGGATTCCAAAAGGATATGTGCCGGTTTCGGCTCGAAGCCCTTATGAGCGTTGGGGAGTCGGGCCATCTGGAACCCCGTTCGACAGGCTGACTCCAGATACCCATCGCGTTGGTGATCAACAACAGTGGTTGACCAGCTCTGCTCCTGTGACCACCTTCCCCACTGAAGGGGATGCCTATGTGTTTACCGCCATTGGTGCAGCTGAGGATCTGCAGTTGACCTATTGGAATCGGAAAGGTGTCACGGTCCTGATGACACTGCTGCTGGTGGGGATTGCCTTTGTCCTGATGAAAACCACCTGGAGCAATCGGATTCTGGTTGGCATTGTGACCGCGACAGTGCTGGCTGTTGTCCTGCAGTATTCTCCGGAGATTGTCGGGCAGTCTCTTGTCTGTGCCCGATATGGGCTGCTGGCACTGGCTGGCATCTGGATTGTGCAGGGTGCCCTGCAGTGCCGGGATACCTGTTATGCCGGGTACTCCAATCTGGTAGAACTCACCCGCAAAGAATCGCCTCCGGTCAGTGAAAGTCCGGAAGATGCGGTTGAGGAATCGTCCTCCGAAAAGACAGGAGACGAACAATGAAATCGAACCCAAAGCAATGGAACCGGATTCCGATCCTGATAGCCGTTCTCGTAGTCTGCATCTTCTCTTCGGTCCTGCAGGCTCAGGAAGCGGAAAGTCTGGATGACTATGTGAATCGAAAGTACGAACGGGTTTATGTACCCGAGAGTGCCCTGGCTGAGTACTGGTCCCGGGTTGAGCCGGGAGTCCTGCTGGATCGGCAGGAATTCCAGCTGTTGCTCGAACAGACCCGCAACTCCAGCGAGAATCTGACGGGTGCCCCACAGGGACTGGTGATGGAGTCCGCTCAGTATCAGCTTGAACTGGGAACCGATCTGCTGCGAGTTGTGATTTCGTGCCAGGTTTCCAAAAAGCAGCCCGGGTGGATTCGCCAGGAATTGCAGTTTCCGGCTGGCAATCTGCTTTCGGCAAAGCTGGGTGATCAACCTGCTCCCCTCGGACGAATTCCGGATTCTGACAAGCTGGCCCTGGTGACAAACTTTGTGGGTGAGCAGACACTGCAACTGGTCATCACCACGCCATTGAAAAGGAATGGAACCGATGAACTGGCCACTGTCTCACTCCTGCCGAATGTTGCCGGTTCAGTTTCCGCACCCATTGCCGCGGGACGCCATCTGCTGGTGAATGGAGCGGACCTGGAAGAGCGACCCCACCCACAGAATGCCCGCACCCTGACATTTCCTGCGGGAGGAGCGGGAACTCTGCAACTCCGCTGGACTGATACCTCAACCACTTCTGCAGAAGAATCGCTGGTGTTTGCCCAGACGGTCTACGCGATTGGAATGGAGCGGGATTCACTGGCGTGGCAAACCATGACGCAGATTGATCTGTATGGAAAGCAGTTCACGCAGCTTCAGTTTTCCGTGCCGCAGTATCTGGAGATCACGCAGGTCCAG
>JAGQQT010000190.1 GCA_020426065.1 Planctomycetaceae bacterium
TCATTGCATACAGACCCCCTCGAACTGAAGTCATGACCATGGCCGCTGGAAGACTGTTCCCTGAGGCATCTCCGACCGCGACCAGGACAAACCGCTCATCGAGCGGAATCAGCTCACAGAGATCCCCGCCAACATCATAACGGCTGAGACAACATCCGGTGGCTTCAAACTCCCCTCCCGCAGACTGGAACTCAATTTCCCGGGATGGCTGAGACATTGAAGCCAGTCTCAACTCGCGCGACATCCGGAAGTTATCAGAATTCTGCCTCCGGAACAGCATCTGCTCGATCATCCGTCCCATTGCTCCGGCAATGGATTGCAGGACGTGGTAATCGCGGTCATCCAGCCGTCTTAATCGCCGATCATACGCCCACAGCGTTCCAATCGGGCCAGTTGAGATGCGAATCACAACACAGAACCCGGTCCGTGCCTCCGCGGGCAACCAGGGATCTTCAGAGTCTTCTCTCACATGACTGGCACTTCCCTGTAACAGGGCCTCATCATCGGCATTGGATTCTCCCAGAATCCGGACAGGCCCGGGAACTTCACTCAGGTTTTTATGCTGATATTCAACCAGGGAGAGGCGGGACACATTCTCATCAAGCCGGAAAAATGCAGCTCCCCGATATCCCGTCAACTCCAGCAATTTCATCAGGGAATTTCGAACCAGATCCGGAAGTCGGTCAGGCGTTTCCAGCTCGTCCAGCAGCTGATCGCGAGAGACTTCTGCGGCAGCCCGTTCTGCCTGAAGATGGTTCTGATGCTCTTCTTCTGCAACATCAACGAGGCGATCTGCCAGAGTGCAGACTTTCAGAAATTCCCGGTCACACGGAACTGACGGATGAATACGGATTCTGATTCGACCTGACAGCTCAGGCCCCTTGCGAATGACCCGTTCCCAGGCAAAATCCTCACTGGACTCTGCTGAGGATATATTGAAATGAGGTGCTGGGAGTTTCGAATTCCCAAGCTGTGGAATGTATTCCACCTGGACCTGACCGTTACTGAGCTGCTCACAGGTCATGGACAGCCAGTCTTCGGAAGTCGAAGATGGTTTGGAGACAGGCACATTCCGTGTAGACTGTTCGATCATGGCATCAACTGACGGGCTCTGCCTCGATTGTCGGGGGCTGATTCTTCACCGTTTTCGTAATCGGAACAACCGGTGAATTTCACCAACTCTCACTCAGTTATGCAGACTGAAGGAAATGGAAACGCTCCGCTGACTCCTGTTTTGTCCATCGTCATTCCTGAACAGCAGCATGCTGCGGCCTGTCGACAAACTGGAGATTTCGAACCATCATGTTCCCGTATAAAGTTGTGGCGCATACAATCCGCTTGATCAGGAATGCACTCTCGATTGTTTCAGTCGGTAAACTTGACCTCCCTTATCTGAAGTGATGACAACATGCCAGCCACAACTCCCCTGCCCCGGATCGCAATCACGATGGGAGATCCGGCAGGTGTCGGGCCTGAACTGACCCTGCAGTTGTTGCACAACAGCCAGCTTTTTAAACACTTTCAGCCTGTCGTGTTCGGGAATACCAAAATCCTGCAGCGGGTTCAGCAGGCGATACCCGGGCTGAATGAACTCAAACCCCCTTTCATGGTCCAGCTCAATGATGCTCACCCAGACTGGAAAAATCTGCTGGCTGATGCACCGTATGATGAACCGATCCTGATTGATTTTTGCTGGCAACCGGCTGCTGAGATCCAACCGGGAAGAATTCAGGCAGCAGCAGGTCAGGCCTCCTATGAATACCTGCTGGCCGCGATCGATGCGGCATTGCAGGGTGCCATCAACGGAATCGTGACAAATCCAATCAACAAAGAAGCCCTGGCTGCAGCTGAAATCCCTTATCCCGGTCATACGGAAATCCTGGCAGAGCGTTGTGAGGCGGATCCGGTTGTCATGATGCTCACCAGCCGAAAAATCACCTGCAGCCTGGTCACAACCCACATTGGTTATGCCGAAGTCCCGCAGGAGCTGACCACTGACAAAATCTGCACCACGATTTCATTGACTGCAGAGGCAATGCGAAAAATGCGAGGGCATGAACCACGACTGGTCGTCTGCGGGTTGAATCCGCACGCCGGTGAACAAGGCCTGTTTGGCAACCGTGAAGAGGAAGAAGTCATTGCTCCCGCAGTAGAATGGGCTCGCCAACAGGACCTGCAGATCACCGGCCCGCTCCCACCAGATACCGCTTTCGTCCCCAGAAGAAGGGAACAGACCGATGCCTATATCTGCATGTATCACGACCAGGGGCTGATCCCGCTCAAAGCGATCGCATTTGATGAGGGAGTGAACGTCACGCTGGGACTGCCAATCATCAGAACATCGGTCGACCACGGCACCGCGTTTGACATTGCCTGGCAGGGAAAAGCAGACGTCAGCAGCCTGATCGCAGCCATCGAACTGGCACTGGATCTCTCACGATAAATCCAGAAGAATCGGATCAGCTCTGGTCTCAGTCGCCCTGATAGCGTTTGAGGATCAGGCTGGCATTATGGCCACCGAATCCAAAACTGTTGGTCATCACGTAATCCAGCTTCATCGGCCGGGCTTCGTGAGGAATGTAATCCAGATCACAGGCGGGATCAGGATTGTCGAGATTGATAGTTGGTGGAGCAACCTGTTCAAGCAACGCTTGAGTACATGCCACAAACTCAACACCACCCGATGCTCCCAGCAGGTGCCCGAGCTGACTTTTCGTACTCGACACAGCCAGTTTATAGGCATGATCACCATAGATGGTTTTGATTGCAGCCGTCTCGGCTTTGTCTCCCAGCGGAGTGCTTGTGCCATGAGCGTTGATGTAATCAATCCTGGACGGGTCCAGTTGAGCATCCAGCAGAGCCCGCTTCATTGCATAAGCAGCGCCACGTCCTTCTGGATCGGGAGCTGTCATGTGGGAGCCGTCGGCAGACATTCCATAACCGATCAATTCTGCCAGGATATTTGCGCCACGGGCTTTCGCGTGTTCGAGTTCCTCGAGCACAATCGCACCGGCTCCTTCAGCCAGCACGAAACCGTCTCGATCGGTATCAAACGGACGTGAAGCCCGCTCCGGTTCGTGATTCCGCTTTGACAATGCATTCATGCGGGCAAAGCCCGAAAGCCCCATGGGTGTCATCGCTGCTTCACTGCCGCCGGTAATCATGACGTCCGCTTCACCGTATTGAATCAGACGGAAGGCATCACCCATCGCATTGGTGGCGGAAGCACAGGCGGTAGCAACGGCAGAGTTCGGGCCTTTCAGTTTCCAGAAAACGGAGATGTTCCCGCTGGCGGCATTCACCATCAGCTTGGGAATCATGAAAGGCGAAACTCGGGAAGGACCTTTATTATACAGGGTATCGTGCTGGTCTTCGATTTCGTTCAGACCACCGATCCCACTCCCAATCAACACGCCGTGTCGATACGGATCTCCCTGTTCCAGATCAATTCCGGATGAGGAAATCGCTTTGTGTGCACAGACCAGACCAAACAGCACGAACCGATCCATGCGTCGCTGTTCCTTGGGATCCAGCGGCATGTGATCTTCCGGATTGAAGTGGCGCACTTCTCCGCCGAAGGTGACTTTGTATTCTGAGCAGTCAAACCGCTCGATCGGTCCGACACCGGACTTACCGGCACAGATTCGATCCCAGAATTCAGACACCTCACAACCGAGCGAAGTGACCACTCCGCAGCCTGTGACAACGACGCGTCGACGCATTGATCAGGTTTTCTCCTGAATATAGCTGACTGCGTCTCCGACCGTACGAATCTTTTCGTAGTCTTCGTCAGGAATCGTGATGTCGAAATTCTCTTCGAATTCCATCACCAGTTCCACCAGGTCCAGCGAGTCTGCTTTTAAATCGTCCTGAAATGAGCTTTGCAGAGTTACTTCCTCTTTCGGGAAGTTCAATTGCTCACTGACAATACTGATGACTTTTTCCTCGAT
Organism: Planctomycetaceae bacterium; assembly: GCA_020426065.1. Taxonomy (GTDB): domain Bacteria; phylum Planctomycetota; class Planctomycetia; order Planctomycetales; family Planctomycetaceae; genus Rubinisphaera. The sequence goes on from JAGQQT010000190.1 coordinate 3,951, forward strand.
TTCCACTCGAACCCTCTCCTCATACGGGTTGGACTTTGTTGACGCGAGTTTTTCCGCGTGATCGTGCCGAACTATGGCGAATCAGGACTATTATGGCAAGCCCAGCAAATGGCGTGATTTAACGGAACCTGATCAGCTGCAATGGTGGTATATCGCTTTTTGAAAATTGTGTAAACTCAAATTCCGACTTGATCTCACAGGATTTTTCAGCCAAGCCATCGCCGGGAATTTTTGCCGCCCGTCAGCCTGTTTTTCGCCTCAGCCCAGCGTCTCATCGTTAAAGTTTTCAATAGGCAATTTGCGCTGAATCCGTTTCATCAGCCCCTTCAGGACTTTTCCTGGTCCGATTTCCGTCATTGATTCCACTCCGGCATCAATCAGGCTGTTCATTGATTTCTCCCACAACACCGGATGCACGACCTGCTGCACGAGAATCCGACGAATTTCTTCCGGATCGCTGTGGGCAGTAGCATCGACATTCGAAATGACGGGAATTTTCGGGGCGGTAATCGTCACGCTCTGCAGGATTTCAGCCAGTTTTTCCGTAGCAGACTGCATGATGGGCGTGTGAAAAGCTCCGGCAACTTTGAGCGGAATAGGCCTTCCACTTGCGGCCTCGGCCAGCCCAACGACCTTCTCACAGGCCGTCTGGGCACCTGAAACAACCAGGTTTCCAGGGCACAGGTAATTGGCAATCTGCAGTAATCCGACATCACTGGCCTGCTCACACAATTCCTGAACTTTTTCCGGTTCCAGCAGCAACAGACTGACCATTCCAGAAGGAGTTGCGTCAGCCGCTGCCTGCATGGCCCGGCCCCGGACATCCACCACTCGCAAGCCATCCTCGAAAGAAAGAGCCTCAGCAAAAGCCAGTGCGGTATATTCTCCCAGGCTCAATCCCGCCGCATAATTGGCCTGCTCCAGCAGTTCCGGCTGGCGATCCCGGACAATCTCCAATGCTGCCAGACTGCAGACATACAGTGCCGGCTGACACACGGCAGTGGCATTCAGCTTTTCTTCCGGACCGTTTGCACAGATCTCCAAAAGATCATAGCCCAGGATTTCCGCTGCCCGCTCAAACATCGCCTTGGCAGCGGGATAAGTGCGGGCAATCTGGACACCCATTCCAATATGCTGTGCCCCCTGACCGGGGAACAGAAATGCGTGACTGGCCATTTTCACCTCAACTGTACAGAGCTGTAATTTTCTGAGGACTCCCATCAGCGGGGAACCAATCCCTCAGAAAACCGGCTGGTCTCACGGAGAGAAGCCGAAATTATTCAGCGGTTTCCGATAATGCTTCGACGATCATCTGATTGATCTGACGCTCGCTCATCTTGACACAGGTAGCCAGAGCATTTGCCATAGCCCGAGCATCACTGGAACCGTGGCTGATCATGCACAGACCATCGATCCCCAGCAGTGGTGCCCCACCGGTTTCGCGATACTCATAGCGCCGGGCCGTGTCCTGAAAGGCTTTCGCAGCCCGTTCCCGCTCCACATCGAGTGCACCAACAATTTCACGGGACAGAATCCGGAACATCATGTCGGCCATGCCTTCACTGGTTTTCAGCACGACATTGCCCACGAATCCTTCACAAATCACCACGTCGGCTTCGGCCTGGTAAATTCCACGCCCTTCCACATTGCCGACATAACTGTCCTTCATGGGCGAGGCGGAAATCATTCCACTCGCTTCCCGGATGACGTCATTTCCTTTGCCATCCTCACTGCCGATATTCAGCAGTCCAACCCGCGGACCTTGAATCCCCAGCATTTCGCGGGCGTAGATCGCCCCCATCACAGCGTACTGGTAGAGATGATCGGAGCGTGCTGCCGGATTGGCCCCCACATCCATCAGGACGCACGGCCCTTTGACTGTTGGCAACGTGACTGCAATTCCAGGTCGCTTGACCTGCTTGAGAAACAGACGGGTCCTCAATCCGGAAGCGACCACAGCCCCCGTATTTCCGGCACTCACCACGGCCTGAACCTTCTTTTCGGCCATCAGCTTCCAGCAGACCGTAATCGAAGCATCCGGTTTCTGCCGCAGAGCAACTGTCGGTTTTTCTTCCATCCCCACATGCTGAGTCGCATTAACAATCTTAAGACGGTCGGGAATGCCACCCCGTTCTTCCAGCAGCTGGGTCAGCTGATCTTTCGGGCCAACCAGATCGATTTCCATTTTTTCGTACGACTGCAGGGCTTTCAATGCGCCATCGATATTGATTTCGGGCGCATCATCTCCCCCCATCGCATCCAGAGCAATCCGCATTCGTTCACCGTGCTTTCCGCTCGCCGTTTGCTAAAAAACCCGACCTCGACTTGAAAGTCGTGGTCAGGCTTGTCTTCGGCGCAGGACCTGTTTAGTCGTTGATTTTGACGACGGTCCGGCCCATGTAATGTCCACAGGTGGGACAAGCGGTGTGACTTGGCTTGGCCTGTCCACACTCTGAGCAGTACTGCAGTTTCAGCGGTTTGACCGCATCATGACTGCGACGTTTGCGGGATCGGGTTTTCGACTGTCTTCTCTTTGGAATTGCCATCTTGATCTCCCAGCAGTGCTGGATGGTTGATTTGTGCGGAATTCGTCTCCGCGATGTATGATCTGCTTCGAAATCGCGCACCGATTCCGAAGTAAACTCTCGTCAAATGCTGTCGGTCAGCTGCAGAATGAGCACATTCTGGCAGAAATACAGCTTATTGCAACTCAGAGCCGATTTCGATCCGGGGAAAAATCAATCTCTTATCTCTCCCGGAACGGGCCGGAGTCTAACGCTTTAACATCTTGACTGTCAATCATTTGAGGGTCCGCTGAATGCACGGAATCCCAGGAAGTTTCCAGAAACCGTTCCCAACCAGCACACCAGCAAAAAAGTTACCTCAAACCGATTCAGGCGTACACATCTCGAGGAGCAACGTTTTTTGAAACAAGCCTCCTATCAGTCGACGCTTGTGCAATTTTTCTTTACCCTGACAGATAGCAAGTGACCCTGGTTACTGAACCCGATTTGCCGGGCAGATTTCTTGGGAGAGACAACTCGGTGGTCGCATGCAAAAACGAGAGTGACGAATTATCGGTCGAAAGATTCCCTCCATTCCTGCAGGATTCCCCCCATGAGCAAACCACCGCGCATTCTGGCCATCCACTCTCATCCGGACGATATCGAACTGCAGTGTGCGGGAACGCTGGCACTGCTCAAGGATCGAGGCTGCCAGATCATTTATTGCACCATGACTGCCGGGGACCTTGGGAGCATGGACAAATCCCAGAAAGAAATCGCCGCCATTCGCCGAGCGGAAGCCGAAAAATCGGCCGCCATGATTGATGCCGAGTTCCTGTGCGGGGAATTTGGCGATCTGGCTATTTTCAATGATGATGCATCCCGCCGTCGGACAACCGAACTGATTCGCAAGGCTCGCCCGGATATTGTCATCACCGCTCCCCCGCTCGACTACCACTGCGATCACGAAGCCACCAGCGTACTGGTCAAGGATGGCTGCTTTGGCTCAACCGTTCCCAATTACAAAACGCATCAGTGGGATCCCGCTCCTTTCCTGGATCATTTGCCACACCTGTATTATGTGGATCCGATTGAAGGGACCGATTACTACGGTAACC
>JAGQQT010000191.1 GCA_020426065.1 Planctomycetaceae bacterium
AGGAACTCAGTCGCTTCTCTTTCTGAAGGGAGGCGTCCGGCGATATCCAGAGTCACCCGACGCAAGAAGGTTCCATCATCGCAAATTGGGGAGGGTGGCAAACCCAGTTCACGCAGATTATTGAAAACGTGTTCGTCAATAAAGTTGCGGTTGGCGGGGAATACGCCCAGTTCGGCTCCCAGGGGAATTGAAGCAGACATGACCGCAGTTTTTCCCTGAAATCGAACCATCACCGCGGCCCGACCAGGTAAATCGCTGGCGACCACCGCTCCACTGGGGTCGACCTGCAGCATTGCCACGGCATTCGATTCATACAATGCCAGCGAGGTCACATCGCGCGAAGTGCCATCAGAATAATGGGCCAGCGCTTGCAGTTGAACCTGGGCATTTGGCTGTAACATCATTTTGGCGGGGATGACCTCCATCCGCTCCAGTTCAGGTTCGTTGGGCTGCTGATAAGGCATCCCCTGTTCGATCCATTGAGCGATCTTGAGGTAATTCGGCGAACCTGCTTCAATACGGACTCCACCGACGTGCGAAACCTGCCCCGTCGCTTTTCTCAGGATCAGACTGTGTTCAATGGCGGCAGGGAAGATGCGTCGACCATTCCCTTCCAGCACGAGGTTTTCGTAATCCTCTGCCGGTTCAAAACCGAGCAGTGACAATTGAAAGCCATTCGGACCACCGCCCGCCTTGGCATGACAGGGGCCGGCATTACAGCCGGACTTGGTCAGAATGGGAACGATGTCTCTGACAAAGCTGACGTTAAGCGGTGTTGCCGCAGGATCTTCAGCCAGGACCTGTCCCGCCTGTACGGAAACAACTCCGATTGTGAACAACAGCACAACACACGTTTTCACGGAACACATCATGGAGATTCCGTATCTGGAGGGAGTATTCAGTGTGGAGGTTAAAGATCCCGGGAGGGATCAGGTGGGGTTGGTACATCAACCAACTTGTATACTTTAGCCGAGCCCACTCCCTTCGTCCAGCAGATTCCGACTCTCAGCACGCATTCGATACCATTTTTCCGGATGGTAGCGATTTTGCAGATTGGCTCGAATTGCCTCCACAGCAGCACTCTCCATATCAGTCTACCACAGCGACCTAAGGCCAGAAGCGTTCTCCTCTGGAATGCTCATTCCCCTGACGGAATCACCTGCCAGATGTGTGGCGTCCGAACGCGGGGGCGGACCTCACCCGAGGGAATGATGATTTTGCCCTGCCATCTCACGGCAGAAGTCGTGACCTGATTTTCATGGTTCGTAGCAAAGGTCTTCCATTGTTCAGTGGCGTTGTTGAACAGATACGCCTTGCGGGGAAAGCCCGGATGATTGTCACGCAATTCATCCGCCCGCAGGAAATACTGCCCATCATCTCCCCCCAGAATGAGGATCTGATTAGAATCCAGGGCAATGGCCGGGCCAGCCATCACGCAGGCGGGAAGATCTGGTAATTGTCTCCAGCTGTCTGTTCGGGGTGTGTATTCCCAGTTGTCCTGCAAATACAGAACCTCATCTCCACGCTGAGACCGCCCGGACATCAGATACAGACAGTCGTCTGCACCACGCTTCTGAGCGACAAACACGTGGAGGGCTCTTGCCTCTCCTGGTACCTCAGTGCATTTCTCCCAGGTCCACTTCTGTGGATCATCGGAATGGGAAAGATCCATGCGCCAGAGAGTTTTCGTGGCAGAGTCCAGGCCTGCCTCCTTCTGCCCGCAAGCCAGATAAACGTAATTGCCAATTCGAGCTGCCTGTCCGTAAACATTTGGCTCCGGTAGTGGAGCGGCAGGGAGGACTTCAACCTGCTGTGACTTCTCGTCCCAGTTCAGCAGGAAACATTCCCTCAGAACAGAATTCGCATCGTTTCCTCCCATACAAAGCAGACCCTGCTCAATGGAGACGACCGCCCCATAGCCACAGGGCCCTGGCAATTCACCAGCAGCTACCCATTCATACGATCCCTGCTTTTCGCGGAGAACCCAGATTGCACGATGCCATTGCTTTGCATTTTCCCAGACCGGCTCAGGGAAATTTGCACCCCCCGCTACTATCAGCACACCGTTGTCTGTTCCGACATAAGGACCTGCCACTCCCAGGGAGTCGGGAAGATCCGGCAATGCTTTCCAGGACAGACTCTGCATCGGCTCATTCGCATACACTTTGAACTCTCCGGTCAGCAACAGCTGTCCGTTCAGCATGCACAATGCCAGGAGTAAAGAGAGAAGTTTCATGCGGTTCATTCCACGGTTCAAGGTGTCAGTTCCTGCCATTCGAAAAATCCGATGCTCTTCAACTGTTCTCGCAACTGCTCATATTGAGCGGGAGTCAGGTTCCGATTGGGCCAGCGGCACGGTCCGGCATCCAGACCAATCATTGACATGATTGCTTTCTGAGCGGCTCGTGGCCCAAAAGGAAGAAACGTTTTCACCAGCAGTTGCGAACAGGCCTGCCAGCGGCGTGCCTCCTGGAGATCTCCCTCGGCAAAGGCTTTCAGCAAACGATGGTAAATCGAGGATGCATAGTTGTATGTACTTCCAACCGCACCCCGGGCTCCACAGGCCAGACCAGGCAGTAGCATTTCGTCAACTCCCCAGAAGATTTCCATCTGCTGGTTATTCCATTCCACACATTGCTGAAATTCGAACAGGTTCTGGGAGGTGAATTTCAGCCCCGCCAGATTGGGAATCCGTTCCGCTCCGGTTTCCAGGAACTCCACCATATTCAGGGCGACACCTGTAATTGAGGGAATATGGTAATAGTAAAAGGGAAGCGAAGGGGCGCCTCCGGCGATCTCAGCCATCGTTTCCACCAGAGTAGAGACGGAATCCGGTTTGAAGTAGACAGGACTGACTGCGGAAATCCCGGCTGCGCCGACAGATTCAGCATGATCGGCAAGTTGTCTGGAAGCGGCAACGCATTCACTTCCAACCTGAACGATTACCGGGATCCTGCCATCTGCGGCTTCCACAAACTGAGCGGCAACATCACAACGTTCCGTTGTGGTCAGCGAGATCCCTTCTCCCGTACTTCCCAGGACATACAGACCGACAATTTTCCGCTGGATCAGATCCTCCACAAACTGCGGAATCCTCTCCCAGTGCACCGAACCATCTGCGTGCAGAGGTGTGTAGGTAGCGGCAACCAGGCCGGAAAGTCGTAAAGGTTGAGACATGGTGGATCTCGATCGGTTGAATTCGGAATAACAGTGGAAATGATTTGCGGGAAGCTGCAGCGATCAGTATAAGCAGAGCTCGGTTTGAGTTTTGCTTTCCCGGGATCGAACTGGCTGTCTGTCCCTCCAGCACTCTGGAGATCATGACATTTCGCCATCCACATCGCAATCAGTTCCCGGTCAGCTCGCAAGGCGACAGAGTTTGATATCGAAAAGGTGATTCCCAATGACACACTCCCGACACGATGGCCGCCAGGTTGATGAACTGCGTCCCATTGAAATTCATCGAGGTTTTACCGGGAGTGCTCCGGGGTCGGTTTACATCAAAGCCGGACGAACCACCTTATTGTGCACCGCCAGTGTCGATCTGGATGTTCCTCCCTGGAAACGGAATGAGGAAAATCCAACGGGTTGGGTTACTGCTGAATACAATATGCTGCCCGGCAGTACCAATCCCAGGAAGCGACGGGAACGGGATCGGGTGGATGGCCGCTCTTCCGAAATCCAGCGATTGATCGGCAGAAGCCTGCGATCGGTTGTGGACTTTGCCGCTCTCGGACCCCGCACTATCACGATTGACTGCGATGTTCTCGAAGCGGATGGGGGTACTCGAACTCTCGGAATCACGGGTGGTTTCATTGCCCTGGTGGATGCACTCCACTTCATTAAAAACGTGGATCCGTCATTCCAGCTCAGCGGAGTGCTCACCGATTCGGTTGCGGCGGTCAGTGTCGGGATCTGCAAAGGAGTCACTCTGCTCGATTTGAACTATCCTGAGGACAGCACCGCCGAGGTGGACCTGAATGTGGTCATGACCGGTTCGGGCCAGTTTGTCGAACTGCAGGGAACAGCAGAACAAAGGACTTTCTCCCAGGAACAGCTGACCGATCAGCTCCAGCTGGCACAAGGTGGAATTGTAGAATTGACACGTTTACAGCGGGAAATTCTGGGCGATTTTTGGCCTCTGGACGAAAAACATTCAAGTTGATACAACCCGACTCCGCGACATGTCCCCGAGACGCATCGAGCCGATGTGTCCTCGTCCCATCCAGCATGTCAATCGATCCCCTCGATATACTCGGAGTTCGCCATGCGATCACGCATCAGCATCCTCTGTCTGGCAGCAATGCTGTCGTTTTCAACCTCACTCAACTCTGCCCAGGCAGGCATCGAAGCAATCAAAGGGAAAAGCTATCAGCTGAGCAAACAGCATGGCCCCTGGATGGTTATGGTGGCAGTCTTCAGCGAACCGCCCGAAGAGTTGCGGGGCGAAGGTCTCTCTCCAGAACAGGCCGCCGAAGAGCTGGTTTATGAACTGCGAACCAAAGGAATTCCCGCCTATACCTATCGCCGGGAACAGTCATTTCAATCTGTCAATACAATCAACCGTCTGAATCAGTCGGAAGAACGCAGCTACAAACTTGATACCGAAATCTGTGTCATCGCGGGCAATTACAACAATATCGATGCTGACAACACACTCGGCAAAAAGACTCTGGAGTGGATCAAACACTACAAGCCCGATTGCCTGGAAAAAGGTGGCATCTATAAACCAACTCCAGGACAACCCGGCCCGCTCAGTGGAGCGTTTCTGACAGTCAATCCGCTCCTCAGCCCCGAAGAAGTGAAACGACGTCAACGAGATCCGGAAATCATCAAATACAACTCCCATTTCGAGTATTCCCTCCTCGATAACCCCGGCAAGTACAGCATTGTGGTCTGCTCTTTTTACGGAAACTCGATCACCCAGGTGGGTGGTTCCGAAATGGACGGCTCCAAACTCGGCCAGGGTGGCCTGGATCTGGCAGCTGATCAGGCCTGGCAGGTCATGCGGGCCCTGCGGGAAAAACAGTATGAGGCCTATGTCTTCCATGATCGCCGGAAATCCATCGTGACGATTGGCTCTTTCAACAGCCCGGACGATCCCGGTGTGCAGACCATCCTGCGGACCTTCTCCGCTCAGTGGAAAACAGACCCCGTCAGCGGAAAACCACAATTGCTGACCGAATCGCTGGTACTTCCCAGCCAGAACGGACAATGGCTGTGCACATTTGATCCCAAGCCGCAGATCATCGAAGTCCCTTATCACGACTGATCCGGCTTCCCCGAATATCGGGGCCCGAGAGCTCATCTCCCTCTAGCCGTCGCCTGCGGATCAGGTGACGGCTTTTTTCGTTTGATCGCGAACCGAAACTGAGATGAACTTCCTGCCAGAGTGTGTTATCTTTTCCGCCTGATTGTTCAGAGACGTCGCTGACGGAGCTGTGGGAGCCCAGTTTTCAGGATTTTGAGTCTCCCGGCACCCGCCCGTGGGCCTCTCATGCCGCATGACCGCTCATCGGGCCGACGTCTTCTCGGAGCGGATTCAGATTCACAAAAAGGGGAAGTTGCGTGTCGATCATCGTCCAGAAGTTTGGGGGAACCAGTGTGGCCACAGCGGAAAAGATCCGTAATGCCGCACGACGGGCGATTGAGGCAAAAAAAACCGGGCATCAGGTCGTGCTTGTTGTGAGTGCCCGGGGCAAGAAAACCGATGAACTGGTGAACCTGGCCGCAGAAATTACTGACCGACCCAGCCCCCGCGAAATGGACGTTCTGCTCAGCACCGGAGAGCAGGAAACAATCGCCCTGATGTCGATGGCGATTCACTCTCTGGGGGAATCCGCCGTCAGCCTCACTGGTCCTCAAATTGGAATTCTGACCGACAATGCCAGCACCAAGGCCCGCATTCAGCAGATCAATACGTCCCGCATGCGGGAATTGCTGGATGCCGGACACATCGTTGTCGCAGCCGGTTTTCAGGGACACGATCGCCACGGCAACATTACAACCCTGGGGCGAGGTGGCAGCGATACCACCGCGACGGCCCTGGCTGCGGTATTGAATGCTTCACTCTGTGAAATCTATACCGATGTTGAAGGTGTATTCACGACCGATCCCCGCATCGTTCCAGAAGCCCGTCAGGTGCCTCACATTTCCTATGATGAAATGCTGGAGCTGGCCAGTCTGGGAGCGGGTGTGATGCATTCCCGTTCGATCGAGTTTGCCAAGAAATACCGGGTGCCGCTCCGCGTTCGCCCTTCCTTCAATGATGGAATGGGAACTCTGATTGCCGCAACTCCCAGCAATCCCCCGCCGGTTGTCACTGGAGTGGCGCTGGTGAAAGATGAAATGCGGGTCAGTCTGCGGGATGTCCCCAACCGACCGGGTGTGATGAGCCTGATCTTCTCCGAAATGGCGGCCCGGAAAATCCCCATCGACCTGGTTGTTCAGGATGCGGCAGAAGGGGGCACCGCTGAAGTCTCCTTTACGGTACCGCGGGGTGACTTTGCCGATGCTCTCACTGCCGCCGAACAGGCAGTAAGCAAGCTGGGAAGCGGCTCGGTCCATCACGGGACGCAGCTGGCCAAGGTCTCGATTGTTGGGAGCGGCATGCAGTCCCACAGGGGTGTGGCAGCCAAAATGTTTCAGACTCTGGCGGAACAGAACATCAATATCCTGATGATCTCAACGGGCGAAATTAAAATCTCTGTATTGATTGAAGCCAATCGGGCGGAGGATGCTGTCCGGGCCATCCACCACAGTTTCGGACTGGACCAGCCCTTCAGCAGTCAGACTGCAGAAGCGACCATTGAGCCGGTAAAACATAATGCCCCAGTGGTTGATGCCGAACGGGAGCAGGAAGTGGTGCTGCGGCTGGCCAACATGGAAGATATTGTCGTTCATGACGTTCTGGTCGATTCCAACCAGGCCCGAATCACAATCAAAAACGTGGTCGATCAACCCGGAATCGCCGCCAGACTGTTTGCCGCTGTGGCCGAAGGTGGCATGATGGTAGACCTGATCGTTCAGAACGTCAGCCAGAACGGTCGAACCAATATCACGTTTACCATCCCCCGGGATGAATGCCAGAATTGCCTTCAGCTCATTCAGAATAGTTTGGATCTGGGTGATGATGTGGTGTTGAGCCATAACGACAACATTGCCAAAGTCTCGGTCGCTGGAATCGGACTGCGCAGCCATACCGGCGTAGGCGAGAAGATGTTTGGAGTTCTGGCTGAAAAAGAAATTAACATTGACCTGGTGGGCACCAGTGAAATGCGTATGACCGCCGTCATCGACCGCAATCACGCCGACCGCGCCGAAAAAGCCCTCTCCGAAATCTTCCACATCGACTGATTGATTTCAGGCTCAGCCATTGAATTCAACTTCACTCAGCCATACCACAGGCTGCACTAAAGTGTATGGAGGAATCAGTGTAGTTGGGTGGCGCAGATAGCGTATGCGATAAACGCCACACTCAAAGCCGCCTGTCTACCGATGATGTGGCCTCGGTAGCTCATTGGAATGTCCCTGGCGGCCTGGTGAGAAATCTATTTCTTCATCGCCACG
>JAGQQT010000192.1 GCA_020426065.1 Planctomycetaceae bacterium
CCTGTTGAGTCAACTCCTGATTTCCCGCTCCGGCAGTCAGTACTACAGCTTTGCAGTTGACCAGCAGGTCCCGTCCTTTGTGGACCAGCCTTACGGCAGTCACCTGTTTCTCGGAATTGTTCTCAAACTGGAGCCCCTGCTGTTCATCAATCTGAAACAGCAGGTCGGCAAACTGCTGGCGGAAGCAGTCCACCAGAGATGTTGGGGAAAGGACCTGTTCTCCCAGCCGATAGATGTTTCCATTCGCCTCACGCAGCAGTTCCGGTCGCTGATGGGGAGGAATCACTTCGGGCTTCACCCGCAGGCTGAGTTGCGCGGCCAGCATTCCCGCCTGAGAGGAAATGGCACTGGTCTGCCAGAGATAGCAGGAGTGGCTCCGCACCGTGACGCGGGAAAGATTGGGTTTACGCTGACCGGCCAGGCAGTCCCGCCAGATGCCCGGCATTTCCCGGATTTCATCTGCCGAAGCACTCAGGATCCCTTTGAGAGAGTATTTCAAACCGCCATGAATGATGCCCTGAGAGGAGACGGTCTGGCCCGTTCCCAACGCTCGATTCTCGACCAGAATGGCACGCAGGCCTTCTTTCCGCAACTGCGAGAGGGTCCACAATCCGGCAATTCCGCCACCCACAATTACAACATCAACATCCATGATCAGCACCCTGCTTCCTGCACTCGATCTCTGCCGGTTCACCTGAACGAATCTCTCCCGCAGAGTTTGCGGGGAACGATAGCACGAAATCCCGAATATGATCCAGATAGATTTCGTGGCACTGGCCAGGTGATCACATCTGTGTGTTTGAGGTAATCCGGATTTGCAAATTGAGAAGACCTGATCCACGGATTCGGCCACTTCTTGCCATTTGCCAAGTACGAACCGATCCATCAGACTGCAATTCTTCCAGGGATGGTCCCGATTTCTCATCGACTCAAAACCAGCATGAAACAACCTCGCATTCTGTTCCTGACCTCGGGTGCTCGGATTCCCTCCACCCGATATCGGATCGCGCCGTACATTCCCCGGTTGCGTGAACAGGGGATTGTTTGCGACGTCCGGCACAGTTTCCCTCCCAAGTACCATCGAATTTCATGGCTGGGCTGGCGGTTGAGTCATCTGCTGCGGAAACTCTGCCGGCTGAAAGACTGGTGTCGGACGTTTGTGGTTCCCTGCGATGTGATTGTGATCGAGCGGGAACTGTTCGATGATCCATCTTCATGGATGGAGCGGATATTTCGGTCACGCTGTAAACGTCTGATTCTGGATGTGGACGATGCAATCTTCCTGCGTTATCCGGAAAAGTTCCCTCTCCTCTGCCGGTTGTCTGACCTGGTAATTGTTGGTAACTCATTCCTGGCAACGGCCTGTGAGTCAGATGCCCGGGAAATCAAAATCATTCCTACGGCGATCGAACTGAAGGAGTATCTCCCGTCAGGTAGGACAACTCGAAATCAACCTGCCGTTGTCGGCTGGATAGGGACCGAAACCAACATTCCTCAACTTAAGTTGATTCTTCCTGCGTTGCGTGAAGTGTCTCAGAATATTCCGCTCGTCCTGCGGGTCATCAGTTCTTCCCCACGCCCTTTCAGTGAGCTTGATCTGGAAGGAATCGAACTGGAATTTCAGGAATGGTCGGCCGATACCGCCATTGACGACATTCGGGAGTTTGACATAGGCGTGATGCCGCTGGTGGATGAGCCGTGGGAACGCTACAAGTGCGGATTCAAACTCTTGCAGTATATGGCGGCGGGAGTTCCAGCAATCGCCAGCCCGGTGGGAGTGAATTCACAGATCATTCAGTCCGGAGTCAACGGTATCCTGGCCGAGAATACTGCTGACTGGATCTCTGCACTGCAGAAACTGTTAACGGATGAGGACTGTGCCCATCAAATGGCAGCCACTGCCTGCAAAACCGTGGAAGAACATTACTCGGTTGGAGGCTGGACGGATCCGTTCATTCAGGCTGTCATCGGCGAGCGTTAACGGCGGAGAATGCGAGAGGATGGCATCCCACTGCTGAGTCGGAGACGATCGCTTTTCTGGCGAGCGGTATTGAGCAGATCCTTCAGCTGGGAATCACCCGGCACACGTTGGGCGCAGTAGGCCAGATGCGATTCCGCTTCCTGATACTGATCGTGCTGCAGCAGAAAGCGTCCATAGGATTTTCTCAGTTCCAGAGAATCTTCAACTGCCGGGCTGCTTTGTCGAATGAACTGAATGGTGGCAGGAACATTGTTGGATGCGTTCAGATGCGAATAGGCCGCACTGACAGACGGCTCCACTTCGCCCGGCGGCAAAGAGGGAAGTGCTTCGATGGTCTTGTCCGCCAGAATGACCGCTGCCTGTGGATAGGCTGCTTCCTGATGTTCCTTGTAGCCTTTGACAATCTCCAGCAGCACCTCGGGTGAAGGTTCCAGGATTCCCACCAGCTGTTCTGGCAGGAGTGCCGGTGACAACAGGTTGATGAGTCGTTTCTGGACCCGTGGGCTACTGGCAAAGACTGGTTTCCAGTGAACCATCGCAGCATCGAAGTCGCCGCGGTTCCATTCTGTGTAGCCACGCAGAAAGGGGATGTCAGCAGATTGAGGTTCTGCCCGTTCTCCCCGCAGCAGATAATATTCTGAGAGCTCATAGTTGGGGGAGGTGATAAAACAGAATTCGGAAAGAACCAGGTCTGGTTCCACACGCAGCGGACAAAGTGACTGTGCCATTCGGGCGTGGGCCAGGCTGGCCTTAACGAGTGGGAGTCCGGCTTTCATGACTGCTTCGTTATTAAGCCATTCGTTCAATTGAGTGCTGTCCTGAAATCCACCTGCATAGACGGCTGCCCGAATCTGCGGGAGTGGCATGGCAAAGGCTCCATGCTGTTCACGGATTTCATATACCCGTTGCAGCAGTCCAGCCATCCTGATGTGATTGTCGATGTCATGGGGATAGACCTGCAGCGACTTTCTCAGCAGTGTTGTGCGGACTTTCAGGAGCTTCAATTCGTCTTCAGTCCGTTCAAACTGTTTGGACTGAGCGGTGTAGTGCTGAAACTTCAATGTCAACGGCTCAGCGCGAGCAGCTGGCCAGGTGATGGCCATGCTGTACCAGGCCATGATTCCGGCAACGGACAACGCGCAGGCGCCAGTCGGGATGCGAATCCGCAGCAGGAAATCAGAAAGACCGGAAGACTTGCGGAGCACCAGGATGTACGCGGTAAACAGGGCCATCACGAGCATGTATCCCGGCGTGTACCAGGCAAAGTCATAACACCCATGAACCAGAAAGACAGCGACACTGGCAGTAATCCCGACCAGGAAAGGTCTGTCCTGAGGTGTGATTTCCTCACTTCTGAAGTTTCGCAACAGACTCCAGCCGATCAGCAGTACGGACAGGCCAAGAATACCCCAGCCAATGACGCCATTTTCGGTGCCGATTTGCAGATAGCTGTTTTCAGCATGTGTATAAAGCTGACCTTCGGTTGATGTCTCATGAAAAGCCGGGATCACGTGCCGATGAGAACCAAGCCCCATCCCGAACCAGCGGAATTTTTCCTGTGCCCGCAGGTTGGTGGCCCAGATGATGCCTCGTGCATTCCCCTGGTCCAGATTTTCCGCATCAAGTTCGACAAGTTCGTGAACATTTCGGTCGAGCATCTGCTGTCCAAACACACCCACGGTTCCCAGCCCGGCCAGTCCAAACAGGGCGAGCAGGATGGGAAGTTTGGCATCTGCCAGGCGGCAGACAACTATGAGCGTCAGCGAGATCACGACGGAAACGGCAGCCAGTAGCAATCCACCGCGTGAACCAGTCAGGATGATACCCAGCAGTATGGCCACCAGGGCAATTCCTCCCAGGATGAATCGCATGTCTGCCGGAACACCTTCAGGAGCCCCTGATCGAGAGCGGGTCTGTGGTGTCGAACTGACTGACCAGGCCAGCAGCGGCCCGATTGCCAGCGCAAGCAGACCTGCAAAATGGTTGGAGTTGGTCCAGGGGCCTTTGGCGACCGTGAGCGTATGCGTATAAGGATGATCAATGACCCAGAAAAACTTTCCGTTACTCAACAGGAGTTGAAGCACTCCAAACACCGATAACGCCGAGATCCCGAAACAGACAATCAGAATACTGCGTCGGGCATAAGTACGATCCAGAAAACGCTGTGTGCTGAGCAGCCAGAACAGTCCGACACCCAGGATGGGAATGAGCGTCAGTTTTGTTTCGGAAGGGGTAAGTGAAAGGGTGTGCCAGCCACCTGATTCAGCCAGTTGATCGGGATAAAGGTCTCCCGCCATAAGTGTTGTCAAATAAGGAGACAGAGACTGGATTGTCGCAAAGTCAAATGAATATACCTGCAGCAGCCCCACACCCAGCAGGGCAGCCACTACCAGCTCTGCACCTGTCCAGTGATACGGAGTGGCAGATGCAAACAGGCGATGTAATCCGATGCAGGTCATTGCCACAATGACCGTGATGCATAGCAGCAACTGGCCAATGGGGGTCCGGCCACCGAATGCCAGGATGACGGCAAACAGCCCAATGAGTGCAGCAAGATCGGCGATTTTCAGAAACAGACTCTTCTCGACATTCGGACTGCGTGAGTCGGAAGCAGGTCGATCTGATCTGGCACGGGAGCTGGAGCGGGAATCAGCGCCTGAGCGGGATCTGGATTGGGAATGGGAGCGATGACGTGGAGTGTGATCCTGAAATCCGGTCCGAAATGTCATGCGAGGTATCCTCCTGAATCGTTCGTTCCGGTGACCTCGAAGCCGGAATTCTCCTCATGCCAGTCTTGTGTCATGTCAATTTCTCAGGCCGCATCGCGACTGAATCGCTTGCGTGGCCGCTGAGTCTGGGCAAAGTCGATCCGCTCATCTGAGTCATCGTGTGGACCATGTTCCTGGTCATCCTTTTCATCGTGACCATAACCATACCCGTAACCATAGCCATACCCGTAGCTGTACTCGCCACTGCTTTCGGAGAGCCGGTTGACGACCACGCCGATGAGATTTGCTCCCAGAGAGGTAACCGATTCCGCCGCTCGAATGATCATCCGTCGTTTATTGCGTTCCGGTCGGACTGTCAGCACAACGCCATCCACCAGTCGACCGATAATGGCTGGATCAGTAACCGCCAGCGATGGGGGGGCATCGATCAGGATCTGATCGTAAATGGTTTCTGCCCAGGCAATCAGTTCTTCAAACCGTTCTGAAGTCAGCAGTTCAACCGGGTTGCTGGGGCGTGGGCCGGCGGCGATCACATGCAGGTTTGGGTGTGCGGTGCGGAACAGATTCCTCTCCACAGATTCACCAATGTCACTGCTGTCCCTCAGGATAGAAGACAACCCTTGTGGACCTCGCAGACCAAACAGTTTGGTCAATCCGGGACGACGCATGTCACCATCGATCAGTAAAGTCTTCTTCCCTGCCTGGGCAAATGCGACTCCCGTATTGGACATGACGGTCGTTTTCCCGTCGCTCGGTTCAGTGCTGGTCACACTGATCCGCTGATGATTGGCCCCGGCAAATTCAATTGCAGTTCGCAGTGTCCGAAACGCTTCCGTTTCGACACTGTTTGGTTTCGTGTAGGTGTAAATCGATTCCAGTCCTTCGGTGACTGCAAGCTGGGGCAGATTGCGAACCATTGCCAGAACCGGTGCACCGATTTCCCGCTTCAATTCATCTGGAGAGTGGAACCGGTCATCGAGCAGATCCAGCAGGATGACGGTGGCCGAACCACAGAACAGACCCATGATCAGGCTCAGCATCAGCACGGTGGCCAGCTGCGGAGAGACCGGAACAGGATTCGGTTCGGCATGCTTGGTGATTCGTGTCCGCAGGCTGGCCTGCTGATTGAGGTCCAGGGCGTTGATTCGTTCCCGGATCATATCGTAATCGGACTGCAGCCGATTCAAATCCCGCTCAGCCAGTTGCAGCAGCATCAGCCGGTTGTTCATCTGAGAGGCAACCTGCTTTTCCTGCAGGAAGTGCGTATAGATTTCCCGCTCATGCAGCACGGCATGCTGATAACGCTGTCGAGCCATTTCGAGCAATCGGGGGCCGAGCTCATAATTCAACTGACGGGAACCTTCCGTTGCTTCGACGCTCCGGTTGGCAATCCAGTCTTTGGAGGCCTGAATCCGGGATTGCAGATCAAGTACTTCCGGATGATTGGGGCCAAGCTTGCCATTCAGTTTTTCCCGCAGTTTCGCTTCGTCTTCGAGTAATTGCTGCTGCACGCGGGCAAAGGCGTAACTGTCACGTGAGTCCACGCCCACACTCATTTTCAGGATTTCGTTGGCAATGGTGGAATTGGCCTGATTCATCAACTGCTGGAGGTCTTCTCCATTTTTGACAGCCTGCTCGACCGCCATGTAGAAGGTGCGGGCGTCAATGGCTTCCTGTTGTACTTTTGCCAGCGTTCGATTCAGTTCGACCACGCGTTCATTGACCACGCTCATGACGTTATCGCCGGTTCCCATCAGGGCATCGGAATCGGCCTGCAGGCTGAGCAGTTCTCCCTGCTTGTCGGCAATGCTCTGCTCGATATCATCCCGCTCCTTGGTGAGCAGTTTAAGCAGTTCGCGGGAACTGTTCTGGTGTGTGTCGTGCATGAAGGAAAAATAGGAGTTGAGAATTTCCGTTACGATCGCTGATGCCGCTTCGGGCGATTCGGCCTGATAGGAAACCTGCAGCAGATTCGTCTGTCGGGTGGATTTGACCCCCAGTCCCTGTCTCAGTTTGGAAATCGCGCCACGCTTGGTCATACCCAGAAAGTCAGTGCGATGTTCATCCGGCAGTCGCTGGAGTGCACCTTTGAGGACTTCTTCGCTGGCCAGAACTTTGGTGTAAGTTGGCAGGGAGTCCTGCAATGTTCGCTGGCTCTGCTGTGTCTGATCGATGTTTCCTTCACCGGTGTGCAGAATCAGCAGTTCGGCACTGGATTCATAGATGCGGGTGGCAAACACGAAATAGGTCATGCCGATGCCGGTTGTCAGCATCAACCAGAACAGCACAATCCCTTTGCGACGAATGAGCGATTGTGTGAAGCGGATGAAACCCTGGACGGGGTGATGGACATCGATTGTCCCCGTCAGACCGGGAGAGGATTGATTCGCCGGTTCCAGCATGTGACCATCCCTGTTCAAACTTGTTGAAGTCGCATCCTGCCACTTCATGTATGATGAGAATGTCAGACTCTTCAGTTGTCCGACATCTGCTTTCTGTTTCTGTTCTGTGAACAAACAGAACCAGCAACCGACCAATGCCGGAAAGATCCGGAGTGGAGCGGGAGAGGTTCATTTTCCGCGTAAAATAGTCTTTTCACCAAAAATGCCACAAGACCGCTTCCGGAGGGAAATTCTGACCCAGCGGGAGTCTGTTTTCAGACCAGAATCCAGCCTGTGGAACTTGATGAAATGAGGAAGCAGTTCCAGTCTCTGCGGAGCGGACACGCTCTGCTGGCCTGGCTTGGATCCTGTGGTTCTGTGCGAAATCTGGCCGGAGAAGGGGGATTAGAACACGCGGCCGCTGATGCCGAATCCGATCAGGCGAA
>JAGQQT010000193.1 GCA_020426065.1 Planctomycetaceae bacterium
TCATTCTCTCGGAGCGAGACTTTCCCAGAAGGAAATCCGCGATGACTTCAGACCAGGATGATTGGTCTGATTCCACACGAAAGCATTGACATGCCTCGGACTACAACACGAACACGCACCCGAAAACGACGACCATCCGCCTCTGTCCAGAATCCTCTGGAAACGTATCTGCGCGAAATCAATGAAACTCCTTTGCTGTCTGCGGAAGAGGAAAAAGAACTCGCCCGCCAGATCGCACTGGGGAATGTTGAGGCTCGCGATCAGATGGTGCGTGCCAATCTGCGCCTGGTTGTCAACATCGCCCGGGGCTATTCCAGCAAAGGTCTTCCGCTGCAGGACCTGATCGAAGAGGGAAACCTCGGGTTGCTGCGGGCCGTGGAAGGGTTCGATCCGGATATGAATACCCGGTTCAGTACTTATGCCAGTTACTGGATCAAACAGTCGATCAAACGAGCACTGGTCAACTGCGCCAAAACCATCCGCATCCCTGCTTACATGGTGGAGTTGCTCTCCAAATGGCGCAAAGCAACGGCTAAACTGCATGACGAACTGAACCGCATGCCGACTGCGGAAGAAGTTGCCAAAGAGCTGGAAATCCCTCGCAAAAAGTTGAGTATCGTCAAAAAGGCAATTCAACTCTACAACGCCACTCCGCAGTCTGATGATGAAGAGAGCGGCTGGTCGATTGGCGAAATGGTTCCCGATTACCGCGAAGATGGTCCCGAATCGGAACTGCTCGCCAATGATAATCTGAAACACGTCTATCGCATGCTCGATGAAATGGATGAACGGCAATCGACGATTCTGAAAATGCGATTCGGCCTGGATGACGAAGAACCCAAAACGCTCAAGCAGATTGGCGAAGCACTCGGGTTGACCCGGGAGAGAGTTCGCCAGATTGAACAGGAAGCGCTCAATCGGCTCAATCGCGGATTGAACGGCGAATAATCTGCTCTTTTTGCTATGAAAATATACCGGCTCCGGTCAGGGTGCGCGGTCAACACCCTCAAAGCTGGGCTTGCTTTGAGGGTGTTTTTCATTTGCCCGCCTTCTGAGGATTCGCTAATCTCGGGTTAAGCTTAATCCCCGTTTCTTACCCTCAGTATTTCCCGATGGATACGCTTTTGGAGATCCCCTACAACACGCTCATCGTCGTGCTGGGCACATCGCTGGTGGGAGCCACCTGCGGAATCGTGGGGACTTTCGCTGTCCTTCGCAAACGGGCTTTGGTAGGAGATGCCGTTGCTCATGCCGCTCTACCTGGAGTCTGTTTGGGGTATGTTCTGGCGGGTGGGCAGCACCTGATCCTGCAGTTTTGTGGAGCTTTTGCCACCGGACTACTGGCCGTTGCCACCATCCGTGCTTTGCCTCAAATTTCCCGCACCAGAACGGAAACCGCTGTGGCAGGTGTGCTCAGCGTGTTTTTTGGCGCGGGAGTGGTGCTGAGCAGAATGATTCAGAACCAGGGAACCTTCGGCGGGCGGGCAGGTTTCGATGCGTTTCTGTTTGGCTCACCGGGGAGTCTGCTGTTTGCGGATCTGTTACTGATCAGTATCACCTGTCTGTTGGTAACCATTTCGATTCTCGCAACCTTCCGCCTGAGTGTGGGCGTTACGTTTGATGCGGAGTTCCTCACTATTCAGGGACTGGGAACACGCTGGATTGACTGGATGCATCTGATGCTGCTGACGATCACGATCGTGATCAGTCTGCCCGCAATCGGGGTGGTGATGATCGTGGCCCTGCTCATTACACCTGCCGTAACAGCCAGGCAGATCTCGGACCGCTTTATAATCATCCTGATCGTTGCCGCTCTGCTGGGAATGTTTTCTGCAGCGACGGGAGCGATTCTGTCTTCTCTAAATCCTTCGGTTCCCGCAGGAGCGGCAGCGGTCCTGGTCAGTGCGACCATGTATGCGATCACACTCTGTGTCAAACAGTTCGTGCGTATGATGCGAGAATCAACAACCCGCTCAGATCGCCGCGCCCGCAGAGAACGCTTGCCAGGTTGAATTTAACTAGACAACTGTCGGGTGGCGGGGGGCTCCGCTTGCGGAAGCCCCCGAAGCTTCGCCTCATCCCCAATCTCAGGTCTTGATGCCAAAAGATTTCTGCAGCAACGCTTCATCGACCTCGCCAAACCATTGCACCACACCGGTCTCAATGTTCTGGAAAACAACCTGTGCCGGGCTGAACAGCATCGGATCCACCTTGTAGAAATCGTGATTTACCGAGGCAAAGATTTCTGCAAAGGGGCGTCCGTAGTCCCGAGAAGACGATGAGGGAACCTGTTGTCCGATTTCACGGATCGATTCGTCGTCGCCAGTCACGTATAAAGTAATCCGACTTCCGTAAAGAATGGCATCATTCGTCCGACCGATGGCGGTCAGAGGATCAGCGGCCACCGGTGAGAGGGGAGCGATTCCGGTTGCCGAACGAATGCGGTGCACATCAAAGCCAAGTTCATCCAGTTTGTGCAAACCGGTTTCGACCGAACGGGCATTAATCTGCAGGCTCCCCGCAATGCTGGATGTTGCTGCGGCCAGAAGAATCAGATTCCGCGGTTCAACTTTGGCTCGGCTGGCAATTTCTCTGACGATGTTGGAATCGGGCAGCTGGCTGGTTTCCAGCACTCCCACACTGCAGTAAAAATGTTCGGTATAGCCGAGTCGATGAAACAGCTCTTCGCGAGCGGCATTGGCTCGCATCGGACCAGAGCCCATCGCAAAGTAGTTCTCCGCTTTGACCTCCCAGCCGGCGTACTGGCTGAACAGACAGGCCTGCACGGGAACATCGGTCGTGATTTGCACCATGGGCCAGGTGATCTGACCGATACTTCCCGACTGCAGGCTTACTTCTGCCAGTCCTGATGTGCAGACTCGTGCCAGCAACAGACCTGCTGCCAGGCTCCCCTCCGCTTGAACACCAAAATCCAGGATCCGAGCTCCACAGTCGAGTTCATTAACGCTCACACGCAAATCACTGGGGTTGTCGATGGTATTGTCGACCAGGTCCCAGGCACGAGCGTTCAGTATGGTGGCCATCTTGATTGACGTTCTGATATGAAAGGGGGCATTGACGATAAATTTTGATCTCGCTTCGGGATGCTGACCAAACAGGTCAGCAACTGTTATGTTTGCGAGTCTGCAGGTCTCGAACAAGCCCACAGGGTGTTTGCGTTCATAAACTGCCCGAATTCCTGTCATTTCTACAAATTCCGACTTCAGAAATGCCCCGAAATCGCCTGAATTGACACAGGAAAACCTCATCTTGACCGGCTGTGACCAGGTTGCGTACGGTTTCCATTCCCTTCCAGACGGTTCCCGACCAAATCCCCGGTCGGATCTGCCGTTTGATTCCCTCCCCATCTGAACTTCCCGCAGGCAAAAGGCGAACAGACTCGTCTCCTGCCTGCCAATCGGAAACGACTGATGCCTCGTTCACACAACCGTTCCGCTATGTCATTCCAGCAGATTTCATCTACCACCAGTTCCCGGAAACAACCCGTTTTCCGATGCCTGGCCTGGGGGGCATCCTTGTCCGGGTGGCTTGCAATGCTGCTGATATGTGGCGCCAGTTCAGGTTGCATGGAAATGAACCTGGCCGGTCCGGTCCTGAAAAAGATGGCATTCTCAACCCGCTTCAATGCCAAGGCGGACGAAAACGCCTTCGATGATGATTTCGATACCGACGGACCAGACCAGATGGCCCCGCCTTTTCTGGGTGAGTACGTGGTTGTTTCCGGTTTGAACATGGTGACACTCGAAGGAGTAGGACTGGTGACCGGTCTGGATGGGACCGGCGGCGATCCTCCTCCCTCCCAGTATCGAACTCAACTCCTGAAAGATATGCGACGTCGGGAAGTTGAAGATCCCAACCGCATTATCAGTTCGCCCAATACCGCACTGGTCATTGTCCGAGCCTATCTTCCCCCGCTCGTGGAACCGGGAGAACGGTTTGATGTTGAAGTTCGTTTGCCGGACGGAAGTGAAACCACCAGTCTGAATGGTGGCTGGCTGCTCGAATGCAGTCTGACCGAGCGTGCCATCGTTGCCGGAAAGGGCATTCTGGAAGGTAAGGAACGAGCCCGCGCCAAAGGACCAATTCTGGTTTCCACCGGCGAAGGAAATTCCAACAGCCTGCTTCGCCGAGGACGAATTGTCGGCGGAGGGATTGGCCTGGAACAACGTGACATGTACCTCTACATGAAGAACGATTTGCGATCCGTTCGTAATACCACCCGAGTGGCAGAACGCATCGGAACCCGCTTCTTCAGTTATGATCCCTATGGTCATCGTGAACCTCTCGCGGCTGCCAAAACCGATCAGAAGATCGTGCTGCAGATTCACCCAACCTACAAAGACAACTTCCCTCGTTACATCCAGGTCATCCAGAACATTGCCTTCCGGGAAACCGATGTCGAACGTCGTGTCCGCATGGAACGGCTCGAAAAGGAACTGTTGATTCCAGAAAAAGCCGAGCAGGCTGCCCTGCAACTCGAAGCCATTGGCCCAGATGCCGTTTCGATGCTGAAAAAAGGTTTGGAAGCCAAATATTTTGAATGCCGCTTCCATGCCGCTCAGGCACTGGCTTACCTGGGAGAACCAGCGGGACTGGAAACCCTCTACCTGGCCGCTCGGGACGAACCTGCGTTCCGCGTGTTTGCTGTGGCGGCGATGACCGGTGTCGAAGATGGAGAAACTTTCATGTATCTCCGCCAGCTCCTGGATGAATCGACCATGGAAACCCGCTACGGTGCTTTCCGGGCCATGACCACCATTGACGAAAATGAACCGTTCGTAAAGGGAGAATTGCTGAACGATCAATGTAAACTACATGTCCTCCCCGTGGCTGGTGATCCCATGATTCACCTCACACATCGTCAGAAAGCAGAAATTGTTCTGTTCGGCGATCAACTGGAGTTCCGCACACCACTGGCGTTGACTGCCGGTCCCCATGTAATGATCAACTGCTCGCCAGGTTCGAATGAAGTCGTCGTGAGTCGATACCGGATTGGTGAAAAGGATCAGCGCACGGTTGTCAGTCCTAATATTGCCGAAGTCATTCGGGCGGCCGCTGCGTTTGGAGCAACCTATCCGGACCTGGCACAGATGCTGGTGCAGGCTGAGCGGCAGCAGAATCTGCCCGGACCGATTGGCATCGATATGCTGCCGGAAGCCGGTCGATTCTATGAGCGGCCCGCAGACCCCGATGGAGATGGTGGTTCGACCCGTCGCAAGAAGACCAAAGTGGGACGATCTAGCCTCACACCAAATCAGTTCATGAAACTGGATGACGAGGATACCACTGAAGAAGCCGTAAAACCGATTCTGACCTCAGAAGCCGTTGAACCAGCTCCCGAAGAAACTCTGGAGACGCCTGCGGAGGAACCTCAGCAGGTACCTGAAGAGGAGGAATCTTCGGGGAGAAATCCAATCAAGGCCTTCAAAACATTCATGAAACCCAAAACCAACGGTGAACTGGTCTATCCTGAAACAGAGCAGCAGGAATGATCAATCTGCTGCGGACGTAAGACCTGACTTCATCGTCTAACAGAAACCAGATTGGAACAGAGCACCAACGAATCATTCCTTACGGTAATGATTCGTTGGTCTGTTCTGCTTCAAGTCGAATTCGAATTTCCCCATGTTGCAATCCCTCGAAGTTTTTGGCTTCAAGAGCTTTGCCGACCGCACCACGTTTGCGTTCGCGCCGGGGATTACGTGTGTTGTGGGACCAAACGGTTCCGGCAAAAGTAATGTCGTTGATGCCATGAAGTGGTTGCTGGGGGATCAGTCTCCCAAGAACCTGCGTGGCAAGCAGATGTCCGACGTGATCTTCAACGGATCACGGACCCGCAAAGCAAGCGGCCTGGCGGAAGCAACTCTGTCATTTGACAATCGCCAGGGAATTCTGTCGACGCCCCTTCAGGATGTCCGTATCACCCGCCGTCTCTATCAGGGTGGGGATTCGGAATACCTGATCAACGGGGAAATCTGCCGACTCAAGGATATCCGCGAACTGTTTGTCGGTACGGGAGCGGCAACGTCTGCTTACAGTATCATTGAGCAGGGACGAGTTGGCCAGGTTCTGCAGGGAAATGCTTCAACTCGCCGGGTTCTGTTTGATGAAGCGGCCGGAATCAGCAAATTCAAATCCCGCCGTGATGATGCGACCACCAAGCTGGAACGGGTTTCGCAAAACCTGTTGCGACTCACCGACATTGTCGATGAAGTCGAATCCCAGCTGAATGCCTGCCGGAGTCGAGCGGGCAAGGCTGCAAAGTATCGGGAACTGGCAGTCCAGTACGACGCGGTTCGCCTCGGCCTGGCAGCGGATGATGTTCGTCTCCTCTCCCGCCAGCGGCAGGGACTTCGTGAACGACAACAACTGGCCTCCAGTCAGTTACACGAAACTCAGCAGAAACTTTCCGCTGTGGAAACCGAACGGGATTCATTGAGAGACCGTTTTCGCGATGCCGATGAAGAATTACAGCGACGGGAAGCAAAACTCTCGACCCTGATGCAGCAGCGATCAAGTCTGGAAACTTCACTCAAGCATCTGGATGACCGCTCCCGGGAAATCGAGAGTGATATTCAGGTGCTGCGTAGACAACGTCACGATCTCAAGCTGCGAGTTCACGATATCGAAGAGGAGATCAGTCGGGAAGAAGCCGACTGGAAACTGGCCGAACAGCAGGTCCAGACCATCGATGCTCAGAGAAATCGGCTGGAAGCAGCCCGCACCGCTCAGCAGGATCAACTCGAATTATTAAGGTTGGAACGTCAGCGGCTGCAGTCCCAGCTGGGCGAACTGCAGCGTCAGCAGGCGGCGTGCGAAAGCCATCTGAAGCATCTCCATGTGCGTGAAGAAACAACCCGCAATGCGATCGCGGAACGGCAACTGGAACAGGAGCAGACGTCGCAACTGCTGCAGGAAAAGGAAGCTGAGGTCGCCCGATATTCCGCTCGATACGAAGCGGTTCTGCAGGAACATCGCCAGCTGCGTCAGGAGCAGGATGCTTCCATTCGGCAGCGGGATCAGATTGTAGATCAGCTCAACACCATGACGGTTCGCCAGGCGGCGGACCGGGAACAGCGTTCCGCCTGGGAAGCCCGGCTCGGCTTGCTCAAAGACATGGAAGAGCGCCAACTCGGGTTGAGTATTGGCGTGCAGGAAATTCTGGATCGTTCCCGTCGCAGCCCGTTGCCTCCCTGGAAACATGTGCTGGGCGTGGTGGTCGATTTCTTTGAGTGTGATCTCGAATACGCTCCCCTGATTGAAATTGCCCTGGGGCACGATGCCCAGGCGATTGTAGTGGATCGGATTTCACCCATTGCTGAATATCTGGACCGGCAGAGTATTCCCTTTGAAGGACGGCTCAGCTTTCTCGAACTTCCGCAAAATGGAACTCGAGAATCAGCCAGTGCCGATCCTCGTCTGATTGAGTTCGCCGCTCAACTGAAAGAGACGGAAGGGATTGTCGGGCGGGCAGACCAGTTTCTCCGCTGCGAGTCCCTGCATCGTCCTCTGT